>JAAYPX010000078.1 GCA_012519565.1 Clostridiales bacterium
ATAAATATATAACTACGGTTGGTTTTGGGCAGACTCTTTGTTTGTATATCCGTAAATGATATGTTATAATCATGATGTCATGTTTACGTGAAGCTATTAGGAAGGATAAGTTCTATGTTTGATATCCAAGAAGAATTGAAAAAGTTACCGGCTAAACCCGGAGTATATATAATGAGAGATAGCAAAGATAATATAATTTATGTAGGTAAGGCTATTGTTCTTAAAAATCGGGTACGACAGTATTTTCAAAACAAGAACCATACTCCTAAGATAAACAGAATGGTTGAGCAGATTGACCATTTTGAATATATTATCACAGATTCCGAATTAGAGGCCTTGGTATTGGAATGTAACTTAATTAAGGAACACATGCCAAAATATAATACCATGCTTAAGGATGATAAAACCTATCCCTATATTAGGGTTACAGTTAATGAAGCCTATCCTAGGGTTTTATTTACTCGGAAGGTGTTAAAAGATAAATCAAAATATTTTGGGCCCTATACCAATGTAACAGCCATAAAGGATATTTTGGATTTGCTTAGAAGGATTTATAAGATTAGAACTTGTAATCGAAACCTTCCTAAGGATATTGGTAAAGAGAGACCATGCCTTTATTATCATATGGGGCAGTGTGACGCTCCCTGCCAAGGTTATATATCAGAGGAAGAATATAGGGCTAATATTAATGAAACCATAGAGTTTTTAAATGGTAACTATGGACCCGTTGTTACATTGCTGGAAAATAGGATGAATGAAGCTGCACAGAAGCTGGAGTTTGAGAAGGCAGCCGAGGCTAGAGATTTACTGGAGAGTGTAAGGCAGATTGCTAATAAGCAGAAGATAACTTATACAGATCAAGCTGACAGAGATATTATAGCATTTGCCAGAGATAAGGATGAAGCAGTTGTACAGACCTTCTTTATCCGTAGTGGTAAATTAATTGGTAGAGAAAACTATCATCTGTCAGGGGTTGAGGATGAAACGGATAGTCAGGTTATGACTAGCTTTGTTAAGCAATATTATTCAGGAACTCCATACATTCCTAAGGAAATATATCTGGGAACAGATATTGAAGATGGGGATTTAATTGGTCAATGGCTAAGTACCAGAAGAGGACAAAAGGTATATCTTAAAGTTCCTAAAAAGGGTGAGAAGGAAAGATTGGTGGAACTAGCACGGAAGAATGCGGAGCTGGTATTAAAGCAGGATATGGAGAAGATAAAGAGGGAGGAAGCTAGGACCATTGGGGCCTTAAAAGATCTGGCATCCTTATTAGACCTACCAATGATTGAGAGGATTGAATCCTACGATATCTCCAACACTGCTGGTTTTGAATCCGTAGGCTCCATGGTTGTCTATGAGAAGGGGAAACCAAAACGGGCTGACTACCGCAAGTTTAAGATAAAATCAATTCAGGGTCCTGATGATTATGCTTCTTTGTACGAGGTGTTAACCAGAAGATTTACCCATGCCCAGAGAGAGCTGAAGGAACTTAAGGAGAAGAAAATAGATGAATCTTTAGGTAGCTTTACAAAATATCCTGACTTAATATTGATGGATGGTGGTAAAGGGCAAGTGGGAATTGCCCTAAGGGTACTGGATGAAATGAAACTAAATATTCCCGTATGTGGTATGGTAAAGGATGATAATCATAGAACCAGAGGTTTGTACTATAATAATAGAGAATTACCTATAGATAAAAGTAGTGAGTTATTTAAGCTTATTACCAGAGTACAGGATGAGACTCACCGCTTTGCTATAGAATATCATCGTTCTTTGAGACAAAAAAGTCAGGTTAGATCAATCTTAGATGATATTAAAGGAATTGGTCCAACCAGAAGAAGGGCACTTATGAAGCATTTTATGTCCTTAGATGCCATTAAGACTGCTGATGTTGAAGAATTGATGAAAGTTCCATCTATGAATAGAAAGGCAGCAGAAGAGGTATATGCTTTCTTTAATAAAGAGCGGTAAAGTATTAATTTGATATATACCCTTGTTGAATTCCCAAATTATTGTGCTAGAATATATCATGGACCATATATAATATTATCGTTTTTTATATTTTTATAGTATGTAGGGTTTATGGGGAATCTGACACCTGTAAAATATAGACAAAGGAGATGTTTGGCATGTATACGGTAGAATTGTCATCTTTGATTCAAAAGATGAACTTAGAAAATCTTACACCGGATATTGACATCAAGAAAATTAAAATTGCACAACCTGATGTTAATAGACCGGCATTACAATTGGCTGGCTTCTTTGATCATTTCGATTCAGAGAGGGTACAGGTTATAGGTTATGTGGAGCAGGCTTATTTGCGAAAAGTAGGGCCTAAAAAAGATCTGGAGATAATGAGTAGATTAATGGACTACAAGGTTCCCTGCATTGTATTTAGCCGAATGGCAGAAATTCCAGAGGAATTCATTAAACTGGCCACTGAAAAGGAAGTTCCTATTCTACGGACAGCCAAAACAACATCCTCATTTATGGCAGAATGTATCCGCTGGCTAAATGTGGAGCTGGCACCAAGGATATCAATTCATGGTGTTTTGGTTGATGTTTATGGTGAAGGTATACTTATTATGGGGGAAAGCGGTATAGGTAAAAGTGAAGCTGCCCTAGAACTGATTAAGCGGGGACATCGTCTGGTCTCTGATGATGTGGTAGAGATTAAAAAGGTCAGTGATGAGACCTTAATAGGTAGTTCTCCAGATATTACGAGGCATTTTATTGAGTTAAGGGGCATAGGTATAATTGATGTGAAGACCTTATTTGGTGTAGAAAGTGTTAAGAATACCCAATCCATAGATTTAGTTATTAAACTAGAAGAGTGGAATAAGGATCTGCAGTTTGATAGACTAGGCTTAGATGAACAGTATATTGAGTTTTTAGGTAATAAAGTTGTCTGTCTTTCAATTCCTATTAGACCTGGCAGAAATCTGGCTGTTATTTGTGAATCTGCTGCAGTAAACCATCGTCAGAAGAAGATGGGCTACAATGCTGCCCAAGAGTTATATAATCGGGTAACCAATAATTTAAGGAATAATAAGAACTAGTAATAGCATATATGACTAATAAGTGATTTATTTACAAATGAATGTTTTAATTTTATGCTGAAAGATAAGATCTGATGGAGGAATAGTATGAAAGCATTTTGTTACGGTGTAGATATAGGAGGTACTTTTATAAAAGTTGGTCTTTTTAACGACCAGGGAGACTTACAGTCAAAGTGGCAGTTTAAGACCAGAAAGACTAAGGATGATTTAAAGATTATAAAAGATGTAGCAGATTTTATAATCCAAAAAAACAAAGAACTAGATATAACTATGGAAGATGTCCTGGGAATTGGAGTGGGAATTCCTGGAGCGGTTCTGGATAATGGTGAAGTACTGCAAATGCATAACCTGGGGACCGGTTATTTTAATCTGGTGGAGGAACTTCATAAGCTAACTGGATGCATGGTAAAGGCGGCCAACGATGCCAATCTAGCAGCCTTAGGAGAGTTCTCCAGCAGAAAAGCCAAAGGATACAAAAGTATGGTCTTAGTTACTCTGGGTACTGGTGTCGGTGGAGGTATTATAATTAATGGTTCCATATTGACAGGAGGCAAAGGAGCAGCAGGAGAGATTGGACATATTCTAGTAAATAGTGATGAGAGAGAAGTCTGCGGATGCGGTAAGAAAGGATGTTTAGAGCAATATGCCTCTGCTACTGGTATAGTGAGGATGGCTTCAAGAAGATTACAGGAAAGTTCAGAGGCTTCTATATTAAGAACTATCAAGGAACTGACTGCTAAGGATGTACTTGACAGTGCTAAGGCTGGGGATGCACTAGCTATGGAGGTTGTGACAAAGGCCAGTGAGTATCTAGGGATAGGTTTATCCCATGTGGCTCAGACTGTTAATCCGGAAGTTTTTGTTATAGGTGGAGGGGTATCTAAGGCGGGCCCCATCTTAACAGACATGGTAGAGGAGTTTTTTAAACAATACGTTATGGATGATGTTAAAGATACTATATTTGAATTAGCCGTATTAGGCAATGATGCTGGGATATATGGTGGGGCGAATCTTATACTTAATGCAAAGTAAGAGGCTAGGGCGGGCAAGTAGGCCTGAGGGTACATGGATATTGTTTTGGGGTATTGTATGATAGAAAGGCATGGTATTAGTTGAACGATCAATTTTATAAAGAATTAAACAGAATTCTACTAGAGAATCAAATTAAATTACATGAGAGACTAGAATATCATACATCACTTCACATAGGAGGTCCAGCAGATTATCTTGTGACCCCTAGGAGCATTGATGAGATAATCAAGGTAATAGATCTATGTAAGCAATATAGTATACCCTATTATATCATTGGGAATGGCAGTAATCTTTTAGTATCGGATAAAGGTTACCGTGGGTTGATTATTAAATTTGATGAACATTTCTCCAATATAAGTATCAGTGAAGATGGGCTTGTAACTGCCCAGGCAGGAGTTATGCTATCTAAATTAGCCCATGAATTGGCCAGACAAGAGTACAGTGGCTTTGAATTTGCTTGTGGGATACCTGGAACCTTAGGAGGAGCTGTGACCATGAATGCCAGTGCCTATGATGGTGAGATGAAGCAATGCATTATTGGAGCTAAGGTACTTAGCAGTCAGGGTAAAATCCTGGATTTAACTTTGGATGAGTTACAATTAGGATATCGTACTAGCATTCTTCAAAAAGAAAACTACATATTGCTAGAAGCAACTATGAAGTTTGCCAAGGGAGATAAGCAGCAGATAATCAGTAAAATGAAAGAATTAAATGGGAGACGTAGAGATAAACAACCCCTAGAACAATATAGTGCGGGAAGTACTTTCAAGAGACCCCAGGGATATTATGCAGGTAAACTGATACAAGATGCTGGATTAAGTGGATACCAAGTGGGTGGGGCTGCAGTATCAGAGAAACACTGTGGCTTTGTTATTAACAAGGATGGGGCTACCGCAAAAGATTTCTACCAAATTATTCAAGATATCAAAGCTATTGTGAAAGAGAAATTTGGTGTAGAGTTAGAACCAGAAGTTAAGATGTTGGGTGAATTTTAACATAGGCATTAAGAAAGGCATGAGATTATGAAATTTGTAATAGTCACAGGGATGTCCGGAGCAGGAAAAAGTTCTGTCTTAAAGATGCTAGAAGATATAGGCTACTTTTGCGTAGATAATCTGCCTATACAGCTGGTTAAAAAGTTTTTTAGATTAAGTATACAAAGCAAGCAGTCTAAAGTTGCCTTGGGTATTGATATCCGTAGTGGACGGGCATTGCAGGAATTGGATACCATATTAAAGGATTTAAAGAGAAGTGGCTTTAATTACGAGATTCTTTTCCTGGACTGTTCCCCAGAGGTTTTAGTAAAACGTTATAAGGAAACTAGAAGAACTCATCCTCTCTCTGGGTCTGGACGGGTGGACAAAGGTATCGAATTAGAACGGGAGCAGCTTGATTTTCTAAGAAGAGAAGCTGATGTTATAATAGATACCAGCCAATTACTGATAAGGGAGTTAAAGGCCCAAATAAACAAAATCTATGTAGAAGAAGAAAGTTATAATAATTTTATTATAACTATTCTTTCCTTCGGCTTTAAATATGGTATACCAACAGACTCGGATTTGGTATTTGATGTAAGGTTTTTACCAAATCCCTACTATGACGAAGAACTTCGGAGCAAAACAGGTAATGATAGGGATGTCCAAGACTTTGTCATGACAACAGCTACAGCAACTGAATTTCTATATAAATTGCATGAAATGCTTTTGTTCTTAATACCCCATTACATTTCTGAGGGTAAGAATCAGTTGGTAGTTAGTATCGGTTGCACTGGAGGAAAGCACCGTTCGGTTACCTTAGCTAATGAGCTATTTGATCGAATGCGTAATACCGAATACGGTATAAAGGTTGAGCATAGAGATATAGAAAAGGATAGATGAGATTACAATGGTGTCATTTTCAAAAGATGTAAAAGAGGAAATATCGGGTCTTGTAAGTGGGGCTAGACACTGTAGGCTGGCAGAGCTTTCTGCTATGCTATCTTATGGAGCTAAAATCTATGGGTCTAAAAATAGATATTTAATAAGATTTCAAACAGAAAACTTGGTTGTTGCAAGAAAGTACTTTACTTTAATAAAAAAAACATTTAATATAAATATTGATGTTTTAGTTAAAACAAATTACCAATTAAGAAAAAGTAGAATATATAATCTTATTATAAGAGATAATTCTTCTGTAATAAGAATTTTGCAGGCCACAAAGCTTATGGATGATGAAATCATCAATGGAAAAGAGATTTCCAATAGAGAATTAAGTAGACCCAGTCAATTGGTGGTTCAAAAAAACTGCTGTAAAAGAGCTTTTATAAGGGGAGCATTCTTATCTAACGGTTCTATTAGTAATCCTAAGAAATCTTATCACTTGGAAATTGTAGTAAGCAATATGGATAAGGCAGAGCAACTTCAATCTATTATTCAGACATTTGCCATTGATGCCAAGATAGTGAGTCGGAAGAAGAATTATGTTGTATATGTAAAAGAAGGCTCGCAAATTGTAGATTTTTTAAATGTCATAGAGGCCCATGTGGCTTTGATGAACTTAGAGAATGTTAGAATTCTTAAAGAAATGCGTAACTCTATTAACAGGCAAGTAAATTGTGAAGCAGCCAATATCAATAAAACTGTTACTGCATCTTCAAAACAAATTGAAGATATCATATATATTAGGGACAGCATCGGTTTCGGTGAATTGGCAGAAGGCCTTGAGGATATAGCAAGGCTTCGCTTACAGCACCCGGATGCTACATTAAAAGAACTGGGGGAAATGCTGTTACCACCAATCGGTAAATCAGGCGTCAATCATAGATTACGTAAATTAAGTATGATTGCAGAACATTTACGGGAGCATAAGGAGGAGAAAAGTAATGATATCGAAGGAAATCACAATCAAAATTCCTAATGGTTTGGAGGCAAGGCCAGTAGCTTTATTGGTCCAAGTAGCCAGCCAATATGAATGTAGTATCTATGTTGTTAGTAATGAAAAACGTGTGAATGCAAAAAGCATTATGGGTATGATGAGCCTAGGTATATCAACAGGCGAAAAAGTAACCGTAATCGCTGATGGCGCGGATGAAGAAGCTGCTATTGAAAATATTGAAAAATATTTGAGCAGCAAATAGCTTTACTGAAGGCTGTCCTTAGGGGCAGCTTTTTATATCCCCATTATTTAATAAATTTGTAAAGACTTTGCCATATTCTTATGCTATACTTTTTAGTATGGTTACTAGTAGGATTTACACATAATTAACTTAAGAATTTGGATATAATAATCTTATCTAAAACTATATTAGCAGTTTACTAATAGTAATACTGGTGAAATAGTCTTATTAATTGTTATACCATAGGAGAGAGGTAGAATATGGCGAATAGACAAAGGAGAAAAAGAAGATATAATATTAAAAGAATTATAGGAGTTATAGCAGTAGAACTTCTAGTTATAGTTTTACTAATTGCAGGTTATAAATTTGTCCGAGCAAAATTTGACCCTATTAAACCCAATGATAATATTGAGGAAAATAATAATGGGCTTGATAATAATAACCAGGGAGACAATAATAATATAGATGAAAAATTATCCCCAGAGGAATTAGAAGCCCGTAATGAGCAGGAGAGATTGCGTAAAGAAAATGAAGAAAGACAGAACCTAATCGATCAAGCAGATCTACTTACTTTGAGTTATGACTATGATGGAGCAATAGACTTAATTAAAAGTTATCAAGGGCCTGAAGGGGGATATGAGCTATATCCTGTTTTAAGAGAAGCCATTGAGCGTTATGAAACAGAGAAATCATCCTTGGTACATTTGGGTGGATCATATAATTCTGTAACTGAGGTGAATCATATATTCTTCCACTCATTAATCGCTGATAATTCTAAGGCCTTTGATGGGGATTATGATTCAGTAGGATATAATATGTATATGACTACTATTTATGAATTTATTAAGATGATGGAGAAGATGTATGAGGATGGATATGTGCTGGTAAGTATCCATGACTTGGTGAAACAGGTTACCTTGGAGGATGGAAGCACTAAATTCGTAGAAGGGGAAATTCTTCTACCACCAGGTAAAAAACCATTTGTTATATCTCAAGATGACGTTAACTACTATCAATACATGGAAGGTGACGGTTTTGCATCAAGAATGGTTCTGGATGAGAATGGCAAAGTCACCTGTGAGATGATTTTGGATGATGGCAGTGTGGTAACCGGACCCTATGATATGGTTCCTATATTAGATGATTTTGTAGAAAAACATCCTGATTTCTCCTACAAAGGGGCCAAGGGTATTATAGCCTTAACAGGTTATGAAGGGTCCTTGGGCTATAGAACAAACGATCCCACTTCACCTACCTATGAGCAGGATAAAGAGACTGTGAAAAAAGTAGCGGAAGCTATGAAGGCTAATGGTTGGGAATTCGCATCCCATACATGGGGCCATAGGGATATGAGCAAGAGCACCTTTAGTTTTGTTAAGACTGATATGACAAAATGGATGGAACAAGTGGGTTCCCTAGTTGGTCCTACAGATATTATAATTTTCCCATATGGAATCGATATCGAGACAACCATGGGGCATTATGAAAGCGACAAGTATCATTTTCTTAAGGAACTTGGTTTTAACTATTTCTGTGGTGTATACAGTAAACCCTGGATGCATATAAAGAATGATTATGTAAGAATGACTAGGAGGCCCTTGGATGGACAGGCCATGCTACAATTCCCGGAACGTTTGGCGGATCTATTTAATGTAAATGAAGTAATAGACCCAGAAAGGCCAGCAAGAAATTGGTAATAAAATTTGGTTCAAATATACCTCTTGCATTGTAGGATTATATAGTTTACTATTATTGATAGAAAATAATTAATGAGAAATCTCCGGTGATTCGGATAAGTGAGATTTCTCATTTATTTTACAAATTAATTTTAGTTATTAAATATATTTTAACTTTACAGAGAATAATTTACTTATAATGGATTATATGAAATTAAAACTACATATATAATAGATTAAATGAACTATGTTTAGACATTAAATATGAAATCGATTACAATTATAGTGACAGTAGAAGTTTACTCGGAAAGGAGGATGAAAATTGAATTTTACCCACTTACATGTCCATACAGAATACAGTCTTTTGGATGGCTCTAGTAAAGTCCATGAAATTGTGAGACGGACTAAGGAATTAGGAATGGATAGCCTTGCCATTACAGATCATGGGGTTATGTATGGAATAATAGATTTCTACAAAGCATGTATGGCTGAAAATGTGAAACCTATTATTGGTTGTGAAATTTACGTTGCTCCAAATTCAAGATTTGATAGAGAACCTGGGGCATCAGAGGAACGATACAATCACCTGGTGCTCCTGGCTGAAAATGATATTGGTTATCATAATTTAATAAAACTGGTGTCTAAAGGCTTCTTAGAAGGTTTTTATTATAAGCCCAGGGTGGACTACGAGGTTTTAGAGCAATACCATGAAGGAATTATTGCCTTAAGTGCCTGTCTTGGTGGTGAAGTGCCTGGCTACTTGCGTAGAGGTTTATATGAGGAAGCTAAGAAGTCAGCCTTAAGATTAAGTGAGATCTTCGGCAAGGATAACTTCTTCCTAGAATTGCAGGATCATGGCATAGCAGAACAAAGGACTGTAAATCAAGGCCTGCTTAGATTATCACAAGAGACCAGTATTGAGCTGGTAGCTACCAATGATGTCCATTATACATATGCGGAGGATGCAGATCCCCATGATATTCTTTTATGTATACAGACTCAAAGGAAGGTTTCTGATGAGAACAGGATGCGATATGAGGGAGGACAATACTATCTAAAATCTCCCCAGGAAATGTTAAGTCTTTTCCCATATGCTAAAGAGGCCTTAGAGAATACCTATAAGATTGCTAACAGATGCAATGTATCTATTGACTTTGGTGAATATAAATTACCTGTATATCCCGTACCAGCGCCTTATACAGCAGATGAATACCTAAGTATGCTATGTTATAAGGGATTGGCTGAAAGATATAAGGAAGTTACTCTTGAGCTAAGGCAGCGGTTAGAGTATGAGATGGATACAATCAAGTCCATGGGTTTTGTAGATTATTTCTTGATAGTATGGGATTTTATTAAGTTTGCCAAGGATAATGATATTATTGTGGGGCCGGGCAGGGGGAGTGCGGCAGGCTCTTTAGTAGCTTACACCCTAGGGATTACGGATATAGATCCCATTAAGTATAACTTGATCTTTGAGCGCTTCCTTAACCCCGAAAGGCTTACCATGCCTGATATAGATATTGACTTCTGCTTTGAACGAAGACAGGAGGTTATCGATTATGTCACTGAAAAGTATGGCAAAGATAAGGTGGTACAGATTGTTACCTTTGGTACCATGGCGGCCAGAGCTTGTATAAGGGATGTAGGTAGAGCTTTGGATATACCTTATTCCCAAGTGGATACAGTGGCTAAGATGATACCGACGGAAATTGGCATAACTATTGAGAAAGCTTTAAAAATAAATCCAGAGTTAAAGGCCCTTTATGACAGCAATGAGGAAATAAAATATCTAATTGACATGTCCATAAGGCTAGAAGGGCTTCCTAGACATACTTCTATGCATGCTGCGGGAGTTGTTATCGGTAATGCCAGCATAGATGAATATGTTCCCTTGTGTAAATCCTCTGATGATAGTGTTACCACCCAGTATCCTATGACAACCTTAGAGGAGCTGGGGCTTCTTAAGATGGATTTCTTAGGACTTAGAACCCTTACAGTAATTCAGAATGCTATTCAATTGGTCAATAGAAATCCAGACAATAGCAAAATAGATATAAGGGATATATCTTTTGATGACGAAAAAGTATATGATTTAATTTCTTCAGGGAAAACAGAGGGAGTATTCCAGCTGGAAAGTGCTGGTATGAAAAGTTTTATGAAGGAATTGAAACCAAGAAATTTAGAGGATGTAATTGCAGGAATTGCCCTTTATAGACCAGGACCTATGGATTTTATCCCTAAATATATTAAGGGTAAAAATAAAAAAGGTCAGATTATTTATGATTGCCCCCAATTGGAACCTATTCTCTCCCCAACTTATGGTTGTATAGTATATCAAGAGCAGGTTATGCAGATAGTACGGGATCTGGCTGGCTATAGCTATGGCCGAAGTGATCTGGTTAGAAGGGCCATGTCCAAGAAAATAGAATCGGTTATGATACAGGAACGCCGCAACTTTGTCTATGGTAATGAAGAGGAAGGAGTTCCAGGATGTGTCAAGAATGGCATATCAGAAGAAGTGGCAAACCATATATTTGATGAGATGATGGACTTTGCCAAATATGCTTTTAATAAATCCCATGCTGCAGCTTATGCTGTATTGTCATATATCACAGCATATTTAAAATGTTATCATCCCGTAGAATTTATGGCTGCTTTAATGACATCAGTGATTGACAATCCGGGAAAAGTATCGGAATATATATATACATGCCGAAATATGAATATAGAGATATTACCTCCCGATATAAATGAAGGAGACTGGGTATTTACAGTTAAAGATGGAGCAATCCGTTACTCCCTTTCTGCTATTAAAGGGGTAGGTAAATCTGTGATACAGTCGGTTGTATTAGAAAGAGAGGAAAATGGACCCTTTGTTAGTTTTAGGGACTTTGCTACCAGACTTTCAGGTAAAGAAGTGAATAAAAGAACAGTAGAGAGTTTTATAAAAGCTGGTGCATTTCAGAGTATTCATCCCAATAGAAGGCAACTAATGATGAGTTATATTCAGATATTGGATGAAATCTCAGAAGAAAAGAAAAAAAGTCTTACCGGTCAGATGTCCTTATTTGATTTTGTCAGTGAGAAGGTCAAGAAGGAGTATAGTAGCTCCCTCCCTGAGGTAGAAGAATATAGTAAGGAGCAACTGCTGGCCTTTGAAAAAGAAGTTCTAGGAGTCTATATTAGCGGTCATCCTCTGGAAGAATATTTAGGTAAAATCAATAAAAATGTAACTGCCCATTGTAATGAATTTGCTATAGATGAAGAAACAGACAAGCCCAAGGTAAAAGACGGAGATATTAAGGTTATCGGTGGGATGATTACAGGTAAGATTGTAAAAACCACCAGAACCAATAATATGATGGCTTTTATTACCTTGGAAGATTTATTCGGTGTTGTTGAGGTTATAATATTTCCTAAAGACTATGAAAAATATAAAAATCAATTGGATATTGACAAAAAGGTTTTTATCCGAGGGAAAGTAACCATTGAGGAAGAAAAACCAGCTAAATTAATTTGTCAAAATTTAATTGAATTTGATAGTGTCCCCAGGGAACTATGGGTTAAATTTAAAAATAAATTTGACTTTATGGAGAAGGAACAATCTTTCTATGATATTATCAGTGATTATGAGGGGAATGATGAGGTAATTATCTATTGTGAAGAGGATAGAGTCATCAAGAAGCTCCCTAGAAACCGTAATGTAAAGGTGGATGAAGACCTACTTACTAGGTTAAGGACTATATACTCAGAGAAAGATGTTCAAGTAATGGATAAGAGTATTAATAATATAATTAAAATAAGCTAGAATAAAAAAACTGGATATTTACAAATGGAGGTATATACAAATGGAAAGTGCAGTTAAGTCAATTGCTGTTCTAACCAGCGGTGGAGATGCCCCTGGAATGAATGCAGCTATTAGAGCAGTGGTAAGAACAGCATTAAGCAAAAATATCAAGGTGAAAGGCATCCTTAGAGGGTTTGCTGGATTACTGGAAGAAGAATTTGTAGAATTAGATTCAAAAAGTGTTTCTGATATTATTCAGAGAGGTGGTACTATATTATATACTGCCCGCTGTCCTGAATTTGTTAAATCAGAAGTTCAAGATCAAGGGGCAGAAATCTTCAAGAAACATGGAATTGATGGCCTGGTTGTAATAGGGGGCGATGGTTCATTTAAAGGTGCTGCTGCCATGGCCAAAAGGGGAGTCAATACTGTAGCAATCCCTGGTACCATAGATTTAGATATTGCATGTACTGAATATTCCATAGGTTTTGATTCAGCAGTTAACACAGCCATGGAAACCATTGACAAGGTTAGGGATACTTCCACATCCCATGAAAGATGTAGTATTATTGAAGTCATGGGTAGAAATGCAGGATATATTGCCCTTTGGTGCGGTATAGCCAATGGTAGTGAAGAGATACTTATTCCTGAGCGGGATCATAATGAAGAACGTATTATTAAAACCATAATCGAAAAAAGAAATTCAGGTAAAAAACATTACATCATAGTTAATGCTGAGGGCATTGGTAACTCAGAGGAAATGGCTAAGAGAATAGAAGAAGCCACTGGTATGCAGACCAGGGCAACTATAATTGGTCATGCCCAAAGAGGTGGTAGCCCGACAACAATAGATAGGGTATATGCTTCAATCATGGGTGCCAAAGCAGTTGATTTACTAAGTCAAGGGGCAAGTAATCGAATCGTAGCCTATGAAAAGGGTGAATTCATAGATTATGATATAGAAGAAGCCTTGGCTATGAAGAAAGATATTGATCAATACATGTATGAGCTGTCTAAAAAATTAGCACGATAATAACTATGGGGCTGTTGCAATATTGCGACAGCCCCATAGTACCACAAATGATTTTAAAGACTTTATATGTTAAGGGAGGAGAGAGCAATTAGTAAGAAGACAAAAAGGTTTTTGTCCTATTATAGACCATATTTAA
>JAAYPX010000079.1 GCA_012519565.1 Clostridiales bacterium
TACCACATAATAGTAAAAGAAAAAAGTATGAATTTAGGATGATAATTTTAAAAACATCATACTATCTAGTACCAATTATTACCATTAATTATTATTGTTTTTGTAAAACTAATGATATTGTATGTAACCGATTGCATTATAAAATAATTTAAGTTATAATTAGATGGTAATTAATTACAATTGCATTAAGAAAGGAGTAATGAGATGATTAAAGGTTTTAAATGGATAGCTCTTCTACTTTGTCTGTCATTAGTAGGACAACCCATGATGGCATTAGGTTCACATTATGAACCAGCCACTTTAGGTATTACTAATGATACTCTCGGCAACACCAATGAAACTTCTTTAGCTACTTCTCCTAACGACCAGATTAATGTTACTCCAAATGATAATTCTTATGATAATTCAAATGATATCCTTGATGATACTCTTACAGATAATCCCAATGACGTTCTTGATGATACTCTTACAGATAATCCTAATGATGTTCTTGATGATACTCTTTTAGATAATCCTAGTGATATCCCTAATGATGCTATTAAAGAAACTATTCTTAATGATATGTCTAAATTACAAGCTAAAATACAAGAGATTGAACAGGCAGTTGCCAATGACTTAGCTGCTGGGATAATCTATGCTCAGGAACCCCTCAGCGAACTGTATCTTGATCAATATGGTAGGAAGGATTCCCTAAGGGGTCTTGACACCTTATTAAGATCGGCACGAATAATGGTGCAGGAGGCTAATGCTACAGATGAGGAAATCACAGATATGTGTAATAGCTTAAATCAACAATATAATGCCCTTAGACAGATTGAGACTTATTCATCATTTCCTGGAACAGCAGGAACTGTCTGGAAAGATACCAATGGAATACCAATACAAGCCCATGGTGGCCAGGTGCAATGGCTTAATGGTAAGTGGTGGTGGTATGGAGAAGACAAAACCAGAGGATACCGCAGTAACGGAGTCAGCGCTTACTCCTCAGACGATCTTAATAACTGGACTTTCGAAGGTTATGTTATGAGAACTGTAAGTAGCAGAGAGCAATTGGATACTGACCCATACTTTATGGATCTTTATGCTGATTATACGCCTGAGCAAAAGGATCGGGTATTCTTATGCATTAATGATTCAAGCTCTGTAGTTGAAAGACCAAAGGTAATCTACAACGAAAGAACCCAGAAATATGTATTATGGTTCCATGCCGATGGTCCCACCGAGCATAGCTCTGCCAACTATGCAGCCGCCTGTGCCGGTGTTGCAATCAGCGATTCCCCAACAGGACCATTTCGTTTTATTGACCGTTATCGTTTAAATGTTGCCCCTGAGGATCAACTAAGAGGCGATTGGTACGAATCCAGCAAAGGCTTTGCACGGGATATGAATCTATTCGTTGATGATGACGGAACTGGCTATATAATATATTCCAGCGAAGAGAATATGACCATGTTTATCTCCAAGCTTAATCAGGAATATACCTACCTTGCTACGTCAGTAGAAGATGCCATACATGGGGTTGATTTTGTCCGCCTATTTCCTGGAGCCCAAAGGGAAGCACCTGCAATATTTAAATTCAATAATAAGTATTATATGATTACCTCAGGAGCGACTGGCTGGAATCCTAACCAAGCCAGATACTGGGTTGCAGATTCTATACTGGGCACTTGGACCAACATGGGAGATCCATGTATAGGTGACATAAATAAAACCACCTTTGATTCACAAAGCACCTGTGTTATTCCATATGATACAGAAAAAGGCTTATATATCTATATGGGAGATCGTTGGTTTTCTAATGATTTAGGTGATTCCAGATACATATGGCTTCCCATAGAGATACTACCTTCTGCTGAAATTGCAATTAAGGATTATTCCAACTGGACCTTGGAAGATTTGGAAACATTATATGTTCTTAAGATAAACACACCCATGGAAGATATCTATTATCGTATTGAAGATCTTCCAACAACTTTAAACGTAAGGGTATATGAAAATGGTTTACCAATTGATAAAAATGTAACTATTAATTGGGATACCAGTAACATACTTCCTACAGTTAAATCCACTATAAAAGGTTATATAGATGAATTATCCCGAGAAATAACCACTGAGCTACTATTGATCCCCGATGGACTATTATATTATATAGATTCTGGAGCAACTGCAGGATCGGATCTCTATGATATTATCAGCTCCAAGGTTAATTTAATAAATGGGGATGCCTACGACAAGGCATATGAACCTGGTTCTTGGGGATACAGTGGTGTTTTAGCTGGCAATGGTGTGACTAATCCTGATATTAATTACAAGAACTCTACCAGCCGTGATGCCTTTGAAAGTGGCTTCTGGGCCTATGAAGACAAAAAAATTGAATATATAGTACCTCTAGATGCCGGCAGCTACCAATTACTGGTCGGTTTTCAGGAGTGGTGGAATACTACTCGTAATATGGGAATATCTATCTCCTATAATATGAATGGTAATACTGTTAATCAAGTCCTTGGAAATGTAATAAATAATGGCAAAATAGGGTTAAGTTATTATTTTGACCTTCCTCTGAATACAGAGATTAAGATAAGTATTTATGAATATACTCCAGGCCCTGATGTTATTCTCAGTTGGCTAGCTATTAACGAAACCTCTGCAGAAACCTTAATTACAGCAAGAAATGAAGCAATTGCCCAGTTTAGGGATTATACAGATAAAATGATAAGGCGAAAGACAGACTATACACAAAATGATCAACAGCTCTTAAGTACCACCATAGAACAAGGTATAGCCTTAATAGCTGGGGCTGAAACGGTGTTAAAAGTAGGGGAAGCTTTACAGCAGGCAAAGGATAATTTTTATGCCGTCTATATCAATGTAGGAAAATTAATAGTAAAACCCATTGTAAAATATACTTTTGATGAAACACAAAGCGGTAATATTATTACTGACTTAAGTGATAGCGGTAATTATGGCATCTTATATGGAAATGCCAAGTATGTAAATGATCCTGAGAAAGGCCAAGTTCTCTATCTAGATGGTAATAACGGAACCTACGCCGAGCTTCCGAAAGGATTATTCGATTACAAGGATGAGCTTACTATATTTATGGATGTTAAAAGCAATCTATCCTCTGGAGATTTCTTCACCTTTACTATCGGTAAAAACGATAGGCTATATTACTTCTTTAGATTAAGAGGTACTGAAGCCTATAGTGCAATTACTAAAAACACTTGGAGTGGAGAGCAGAAATTCAGCAGTACTCTACCTTATGGCCAATGGGCTAGAGTGGTAATTGTCCTTTCCAAAGATACTATGACTATGTATATCAATGGTTTAAAAGTTAATGAATTAAATGGCATTACCACAACAATATCTGACTTTGGATCAGATGTTATATCCTATTTAGGAAGATCTTTTTATAGCCCAGACCGCTATTTCAATGGATATTACGATAATATAGAGGTATATGATATGGCATTGACAGCCCAAGAGATTAGTGAACTAGACACAAGGGATTATAGTAAGTTTTATAAGATAGGTGCCACAGCAACCGCATTTAAACTAAAGGAATCAAACAATGTCAATAATGTAAACCTAACATGGACTGGAATAGACAACAAGGACATAGTCTATAAAGTGTATCGTTCTATCTATGAAGATAAACATTACCAGTTAATCTATGAGGGAAGTAACACAAGCTTATTTGATTATGACTTAATACCTAACAATACTTATTATTATTTGATTAAGGTATATAATAACGGTATTGTGTTGTCAGAATCAGATATTACCTCTGTGACTACTGGAATAGCATCTAATGATTTGCTGATATACAATAATAACATCAGTATGAAACAGGATGACCTCAGTAATATAAGCACAATCAGTGAATTAAAGGCTGGTAACACCTACTACAGATACGATTACAAAAGTGATTCCAACGGTTTTCTACAACTGGAAGAATATACTTCCTCTGATTCTGTAAATTGGAACTACAGTAAGATAGTTATGGATCGTCAAAGTCATGAGGACTTGGCTTCCTGCAAGTTAGAAGCTATTAATATTCGTTATGACCCTATCCATAATAAAAATATAATATGGGCCCATTGGGAATTAAAAGATGGTTACGGCTCTGGTAAGGCATTGGTTGCATCGGCAACACCTGGAGAAGCCTTTGTTGTTCATGATGTTTTTAATCCCTTTGGAGTTGAAGTCAGGGATATGAATTTCTTTATAGACGATGATAATAACAAAACTGGTTATTTAATTGCAGCCAGTAATCTTCCTGGTCAGGGGGCCAATGCAACAATGTACATCTTCCGAATGAATAATACCTATACCGCTATTGAAGAGATTGTTACTACCCTATTTGAAGATCAGTATAGGGAAGCTCCTAGCATGATTAAAAAAGATGGTTATTACTACCTCTTCACTTCCCAGGCTGCAGGATGGTATCCCAGTAAAGGCAATTATGCCTCTGCAACCAATATTGCAGGTCCATGGAGTGAACTAAGAACCATTGGTAATACCTCTAACTTCTCAGCCCAATCAGGAGGAGTCCTAATCTTTAAAGGTGATGGAGGAAACAGTTATGCCATGGCTGCCAACCGCTGGGTAAGGGAAGAGGGTACCTCACGGAACGTCTTATTGCCCCTTACCTTCTCCAAGGGATATGCTTCTTATGATTTTTATGACAGAATTCTATATAACCCATGGACAGGGGAATTAGTACCAGAGATGGATGGATATCTACTGTCCCTAGGTAAAGAAGCCAGTGCATCAATAGAAGCAGCTGGCAACCTGTTTGCATCCAGAGCAAACGATGGAAATTACTATACAGAATATGCCTCTAGCAGTGCTTCATGGCCTTTCTGGTGGCAAGTAGATCTGGGAAAAAGTTATGACCTAACCAGCATACAGATATCTTGGTTTATGTATAAAGGATCAGAGGGCTACTATCAATATAAGGTGCTAAGCAGCGAAGATGGGGTTAATTGGACCACAATATTGGATAAGACAGATAATAAAACTTATGGTTTTACTGCGGAAAACTTAACTGGTTCCGGCCGCTATATAAGGCTTGTAGTTGATAAAGCGGTACTTCACAACAACCCCAATAACTGGTATACCCCAACCCTTTATGAGGTAAGGATCTTCGGTAATTTATATTAGTTAATGCTCTTGGTTTATAGTAATAAAATAATATTTGCTATAATAAAACAGCTCCTAAACTAGGAGCTGTTTTATATAGGTTTTGCTATATATTTTACTTATAAGATTTCATTTAATCTTAGGCATCTTTTCTATAGAAAATATGGTCACCGATTATTTTATAAGAATATTTTTTCTTAATCTTTTTTGTACCACTATTAATTGCATTAAAGCATAAATAACTTCCAATATTGTTCTCACCCTCTAGGGCAGCCTTAGCTGCTTTAACAGCTTGCTTCATAGCCTCTTTCTCTGCCTTGGGATTAGAACCAGTGAATTTGCCAGTATCATAACTCTTCAATGCTTTATCTAATATACTTACACCAGATTTATTCTTCTTTGTAACAGCAAATTGTACTGCCCATTTATTATCATAAATAACTTCCTCAATGGTGTTTACATGTCCGTATACATTACTCTTAACACGATTTAAGACTACATTGGCTACTGCTAACATACCTTCGTAAGACTGGTTACCAGCCTCTGCAAAAATCAAGCTGGCCAATAATCTTAAGTCACTTTCAGAATAGGAAGGTTTCTTTGCAGCTTTCTTAGTTTTAGTATCCTTGCTATCTTTTGCAGATTTATCTCTACTCTTTTTATTGGCATCTTCTTTATCATTATCAGCTTTAGTATTTTCTTCTTTAATTTGGTCTGTGACTTCTTTTGAGGCTTCTTTGCTATCTTCCTCAATATCAGCTGTATTCTTATCTACTATTTCACTATCTGCATTTACTGTATCTGCTTGTAGATTTTCTGTAATTATATTTTCCGAAGCTGAATTTTGTGCATCTGCATTTTCTGTAGCTGCAATTTCAGTATCTACATCTTCTGAGTCAGAATTTTCAGTATCTGTATTTTCTGCACTTACTAAATTCACACTAATTAGCTCTTCTTTTTCCCTAGCAAGTTCTACTATGTTTTCTTCGTCTTTGTTGTCTACAACTTCATTAGTATCTAGGTAAATATCGTTGTTATCTTGCAAACCTTGTTCATATAAATCAGTTAATGAATTTAGAGCACTATCTATAATACTCTCTTGTGCAAAAGAACTTTCGTTCTCTTCTACGGTTGATGCATATGTTTTTGAAATTGTACTGGATAAGCTCATAACTACAACAATAGATGCAATTAGAAGCTTCTTTGTTATTTTCATTTTTTACCCCTTTACCTTAATTATTTATTTAAAAATCAGATTCAGTAGTAATATTTATTTAATATTTATGTAACAATTATAACAGAAATGTTACATATGTCAATGGTTTTATAAAAAATAGTCATTAAAAGCATAAAAAATTTCCGTATTCTTACAGTTGGTGAAGAATACGGAAACATTATATTACATTTATATTAAATATTTACTATTATAAAAACTTATCCTTTCGGAACTTTGCCAATAGAAGATCTACCATCCTGCCATAGCTTTTTACTCCATCGGATTGATCGTTGGCTTTAAGATAGGTATCATTCACCTTATTTGAAACAGTACTAATTACTGTATCCCTATACTGCTGCCAATAGGCATTATTAGCTTGTATATCCCTTAATACTCCGTCAGAATATAGATCCCTTATTGAAAAGTAACGGTCAGGATCATGGGAATATAGGGCATTGCCTGAATTAATCAGTGCTAGCATAGTTCCACTATATTGGATTTCCTCACTTTCAGCTTTCATACAGGCCAAAAACGATATAAAATTAGCCTCATCCTCCCTCATAAATCCACTCAAATGGGCTAATTCATGGGCCATTGTAGCAGGAATGGAATAATGGGGAATGTCAACATTAACATTGGCCTCCATGGTAAAGGGGAAAAACACTCCGGTTATTTCTGTATATGACATTAAGGAAGATAAGAGTATGGGCTTGGGTTTTCCATAATGGCTTGCGAAAACTGGATAATCTTCTTCTAATTTTCCAAAAGCTTCAGTAACCATCTTAGCCAACTCATACATGCTCACCGATAAACTAAACACTCCATCATCATCTGTATTAGGTACCCTAGCCCTTATATCATTAGCTTGATAGGCAAGATATTCTGTCAATTGATATAGTTCCTTAACAGTTGAATCATAGACATCTAAATTGGAATATTGGCTAAAAGGTGCCCTATAATAATTAATTCCTGTACATATGGTAAATAGGAATAAAACTATGCTCACAAAGCAACCTGTATTTAACAATCCTTTTATTAGTCGATCTTTTCTGCCGTCTTTTTCAAATATCATACCTATTATAAAGCGTATTAAAACAACTAATATAAAAATAGGTAGAGTAATCACTATAATTTCTGCCAATGAAAAAGGTATAATATTAGTGATAGAGGATATTATTCTAGAAACCCATGGATATATATTAAGAGCATATATATTTTCAGCAAAATAAATATTGTTTTTAGCAATATATATAAGAAGTAATGATACCGGTATGAGCCCTAGCATATAAATACGTTTATAAGGTATAAATCTTCTCATAAATTCCCCTCCCCAGATGTGTTACAGAATGATAATTTGTCTAAGTATATAGTAACACATAAGAGGGAAAGGAAGCAATGCTTGCAATTCAGGAAACTAACGGTAATCCCTACTACTATTGTTTCAATATTTCTTCTTTCATGGAAGTTCCGGATATAGTATCATATGAAATATTAAATAAATCTAAAATAGTGGCAGCTACATCTGCAAAGGTTGACCGGGTACCACAATTTACTCCTGCTTTAACACTATGGCCATATATTAAGAATGGTGTGTATTCCCGGGAATGATCTGTGGATTCTGTTCCAGGATCACAGCCATGATCAGCAGTGATGATTATAGCATCCTCTGCTTCTATACTCTTCATAATCTCAGGAAACTTATTATCAAAATAAGAAAGTGCCTCTGCATATCCATCCACATCATTTCTATGGCCGAAGCGCATATCAAAGTCCACAAGATTGATAAAGCATAAACCATTAAAATCTTTTTGCGTATATTCTAAGATTCTTTCAATTCCATCAGCATTATCCTTAGTTAGAACAAAATCAGTTAAGCCTTTGCCTGCAAATATATCATTTATTTTCCCTATACCAATTACATCAAGACCTTCATGCTTTAAAATATCCAGCATAGTATCCCCTGGAGGCTGTAAGGAAAAATCATGGCGGTTGGAAGTTCTTGTATAATCAGGATAAGTTCCAATAAAGGGCCTTGCAATTACTCTTCCTACACCATATGGGCCAGTGCATAAGTCCCTGGCAATCTGGCAATACTCATACAGTTTCTCTACCGGAATCACCTCTTCATGGGCAGCAATCTGTAACACACTATCTGCTGAGGTATACACAATTAAGTCTCCAGTCTTTTCATGTTCTTGTCCGTAATCTTTGATAACTTCTGTACCAGAATAAGGTTTATTACACAGTACTTTTCTACCTGTTCTCTCTTCTAATTTCTTTATCAGCTCCTTAGGAAATCCATTGGGAAAGGTGGGCATAGGTTCTCTCGATATAATGCCAGCTAGCTCCCAGTGTCCAGTGGTGGTATCTTTTCCTTTGGAAGCTTCAGTTAACCTGGCATAGGCCCCCAAAGGTTTGTCAACCCCTTCTATACAATCTACACCATCAATATTAAACATACCTAAGCTTTGCATATTAGGCATATGAAATTTTGAACTTTTTGAAACCGATCTAATTGTATTACTACCTTGATCACCATATTCAGCTGCATCAGGCGCTTCTCCAATGCCAACACTATCAAGTACAATTAAAAATAATCTTTTCATAGGGACTCCTTTCTTGTTTTAAAATTTCTCAACCTTATTAGCAGTAACCTTAGCCAGTAATAAAGGCCTTGTCTTAACAGGATCTTCTGAAAATGAATATGCTTTACTTAAGATTTGCTCTGCCTTTTCAAATAATCTATCATTTGATGCATAGAGGATGGCAATAACTTCTCCCTCTGTCACATAGTCCCCTGTTTTTTTAATTAATTTAATACCTGCTGTATAATCTATGGAGCTATCCCTGGTTTCTCTCCCTGCTCCCAGCGACATAGAAGCAATTCCGCATTGTTCTGTATTCATAAGGCTAATATAGCCTTCTGTTTTAGCTTTGACTTCATATTGGTATGGCGCTGATGCAAATTGGGAAGTATCCATAATTACCCTGCTATCTCCCCCTTGTATCTCAACCATTTCAATCAGCTTCTTAAGTGCTTTACCACTACTTATGGCTTCTTTGGCCATAGTCTCACATTCTTCTATAGTTCCCTTTTTAGCTAGATATAACATATTGGATGCCAGCACTAAGGAGACTTCAGTTAAGTCCTGGGGACCATTTCCCTGTAAGGTTTCAATAGCCTCTATTACTTCTAGGGAATTACCTATGTTATAACCTAAAGGTATATCCATATCTGTAATAATTGCCACAGTATCCTTGCCTGCATGCTCACCGATTGAAACCATACGCCTTGCCAGTTCTATAGAATCATCAAGGCTATTCATAAAGGCACCACTGCCCGTTTTTACATCCAAGACAATACAATCACTGCCTGCTGCCAGCTTCTTACTCATTATTGAAGCCGCTATCAAGGGTATACTATCCACGGTTGCTGTCACATCTCTTAGAGCATATAACTTCTTATCCGCCGGTGCCAGGTTACCAGTTTGACCAACTACACTGACACCAACTTTATTAACGATATGGAAAAATCTGGCCTTATCTATAGCTGTCTCCATCCCTGGTATGGCCTCTAATTTATCTATAGTCCCTCCAGTATGGCCAAGGCCCCTTCCTGACATCTTTGCCACCTTAACGCCACAGGCTGCTACTATAGGAGCAATAACCAAAGTGGTCTTATCTCCAACACCACCTGTACTATGTTTATCAACCTTAATTCCCTCTATTGGCGTTAAATCTACCATATCCCCTGATTTGGCCATGGCTATGGTAAGATCTGCAGTCTCCCTCTCGGTCATACCTTGAAAGCAAATTGCCATAAGAAGTGCGGACATTTGATAATCTGGAATATCACCTTTAACATATCCCTTAATCATTATCTCTATTTCATCTTTAGATAATTCTCCCCCCTGCTTTTTCTTCTTTATTAAATCATACATCCGCATACACCCATCTCCTTTACCAGAATAAAATCTCTTGTACCGATACCGATATTCCTATGAAACTATCAAACCATAACTTATCTTTACCGTCAAGCCCCTGATATTTACTTAATAACTACCTTAATCCTACTTAATAGTCCTTAATAGTCAAAAAAAGCTCTAAGCCCAGTTTGGAGCGTGTTTCAATAGAAGCACACCCCAAACCTTGGCAAAGAGTCATGTCAGCTATAAACTGATATTAAAAGGTTCTGAATGTTCTTGAGAATTTCGGAATGCTAACCGGCTAAAGTTATAAGCTCCGTTATTCCATACATTAAAATCATGATTACCGTTCCCTATAGTTACTCTGTAGTAATTCAGTATGTTTTCTTGCCCAATGGTATATAGTCCATCAATAGCATTTTCATATCCCATTCGGTACGCAACATTATCGGCATCCCCGCAGGTAAGATAAAGCAAATGCAGTTTATGATTACTAGATATTATACTAGTTCCCAGAGAACCTCCTTTACTGGTTGTAGGAGCATTGGAAAAGGCACCTATATATCCAAACAAATCTAACATACCAGGAGCAGAACAAGTTTCAACTAGCCCGTTTCTTAAGTTGCTTTCTTTACCAGCTAACAGAGCTGAATCGTATCTGTATCCGCCTACCCCTAGGTTTAGGGCTTGCATACCACCCATGGATAAACCAGCTAGCGCTCTATGTAAGCGGTTATAGGCTATTCCTTCTGGGGTCTTATTTTTAATGTCTGCATATGTATTGTATTCAGACTCAATAAAGGGAATTAGATCATATCTCAGTTCATAATCAAAATAATAAAATCCAAGCATATTTGTCCCCTCTGAATTAAAGGAAGAATCGGTCCAATCCTGTGAACTTCTGCCATCAGGGAATACAATTATTAATGGTTCTATTTTACCTTTTTGTATTAAGTTATCAAAGATATTACAAATATTATAATTTCCGTCGGTTTCTCCATTACTAGATAACCATTCATAACGGTTTCCACCTACCCCATGGAGTAGGTACAAGACATTATATTTACGCTTCTTATCGTTTTTATCATAACAGGCTGGTAAATAGATATTACATTTCTTTGTTATAGCATCTCCACTTACTGTTTCTCTTCCAGCCTCTTCTGAACTGATATTTTGATTGGTTACCAGTTGTCTAGATTTATTAATGTAGTTGCTAACACTATAAGATGCTTCAATTAAAGTACCTTGATGCTCTTTATCAACCCCGCGGATATAATCTGTCGGTAATTTACTAACTTTAATATTCTTCATTATATATTCCTTTCACAAATTTATTCCTTGATTAGCTCCTTTTTATAAGTAGCTGATTATATAACTACTGCCACAGCAGTAAGGTTTACTGGATATTTTCATTTTACAAGGTATAACCAAAGCCTAGGATGGTGAAGCATTTCTCCTCGTCACCTTCTGCCATTTTTATCTCTATGGTATGTTCCCTAACCCTTTCTTCTTGATATAAAATAATAGGATTACAATGATTCCAATTATTGATATGAGGATCTGCTGTTTTAAAATATTTACCATCAACATAGATATCTGCTTTACCAAAATCAGGGCTACCCGAATCTTTAAATACTAGCATAAGATTTCTGCTACTTATCTTCATAATAAAACTTTCATTTCCCGTTTTGCCATTTCGCATCCAGTTATATGGGAATTGTGGTGTTGCTTCTTTGTTTAGATCCATCTCCACTTCTTGCAATTCCTTATCAATTTCAGTAAAGCTTCCCTCTATAATTGTTGCTATATTACTATTATCTTTTCTGTCTAATAATTTGATATCTACAAAGTCATTACCTTTTACTGGTCTCTTATCTAATGATATATCAATTTCACTTAGTTTAGCATTCTTTACTTCTAAGAATAGATGGCTTAGGCAATCTGCCATAATTTTATGTCCATTATTGGAGGGATGATATATGTCATGGAAATATTGTCTTTTTGAAATAATATTTCCTTCATCCTTGGATTTTTTAAACTGCTCCACTACCGCATCTTTTACGCTTACCATGGGTAAATCGTAATGGAAACCTATAGGGGATAGTCTATCCTGTAAGTTCCAATCACTTTGGAATACACTAAATAATAAGACTAGCGCTGGTTTATTTGCAGCTGAAAGGATCTTTAAACATAAACTTTCATAACAAATACCTTTTGTTTCATCTCCTTCGTCATTTACCGCAAATTCCACAACAACAATATCTGGCTCTACCTCCCCATCTTTTAATACATCCCTATCATAGCGGATAATTCCTAGTTGAGAAGGAGTACCACCTACACCAGCCTTGACATAGTGAATGTTGTCGCCCCCATCTTTTCCAAACATCTCTTTGAAGGTCTTATAGGATTGATAAGCATAGCAGGCTTCGTTTATGGGCTTTGCCCCAGCTCCCTGGGTTATTGAACCACCAATATAAGCTATGGTTACATCCTCTCCTCTTTCAGCCTTTTCAATTGCTGCCTTAAGCCTTCTTGTATTACCCAGATGGAATAAAGATTTCTCAATCATTTTCTTATAATTTTCTGTTCCAAATTCAACTGGAGGTTCTATGGTGATTTCAGGTACATCAAAACCATCATTAAGATATAAAATTACTGTCGCATGGGCTAATTCACCAACTTTATTAAACTCAAAGCCTATTCTTCCCAGTACGTCATCATCATCAGACCATGTATAGTCCTCTAGGGGTATAATAACTTCCGATCCATCCTTGGGACAGGGTAGCTTAATTAAGGTACCTGATTGAAAACGATCTGTTTTACCCCAATTCTGAAGAACAAAGGTAACCTCTGTATCTGCACTATTAGTTTTTACATATACACCAATGCTATGAACCAACTGATGGAACCCTTGGCAGGTAGTTAATAGGTCTAATATTTTTTCATCATTAATACCATTTTCAATACTAACCTTATCTTTTATCCGACCTTCCAAAAAGATTTCCTCTGAAGGATTTCCCATGGACCGTTTAGATGCCTCTATAAGAGCTTCATGCATTAAATACAATCGTTTCCGTGTATTTACAGACGTACTAGCTTCTATTGTTTTACTATCTAAATTATCTCCATTTCGTAATTGTTCTTCCATATCTAGTTTCTCCCCCTTTAACATACCTTCTTATAATGCAGTGTAACGAATCCAATCAAAATCGGCATAATTATCACTGGGTTTTCCATTACTTGAGCAGTATAATCCCATGGTATTACCTACAAAGCCACCAGCTACATCTGTACTTAACATCCTGGAATCCACATTATCTTTAACAGTATTATAGTTTTCTCCATCATAGCTAAAGGAAAATTCTAGATCCTGAAGCTTGGCAACAACTCTTAAATATAAAAGTTTACTTTCTTCATTCATTTCTATATTGTGGGAAGCTATAACTTTTTCTGTACCTTTAAAGCATTGAATAATTTGAAGTACATTTATATTGTCTTGCCTTTTGTAAACAAAGCGATAATGATACTCATTGCTTTGCAACAATACTAGACCAGCTTCCTCATCCTCATTGGCAGGCATATATTCCATCTTAGTATCTAACTGATAACTCATAGTGGTTTGTCTGATACCAACGTAACTTGGACTTACCAAATCAGTTATTTTCTCTGGTGCTAATTTCATCCGCAGATAACCTGCCCTCTCTTGTAAACTATAATTTTCAAACTTAGGATTGCGTAAATATAGGAAATGATATGGTAATTTATTGTCATTGAAATCCTCAAGATCAGGAACAGGGTCCGTTGGCACCATTTTTAGATTCGGTACTTGCACTGTATCTTCTAATAGGCCAATGCCCTTATTGATAACAGGCCAACCGTTTTCCCAAGTTACTGGTACCAAGAAGGTTTCCCTACCAAGATTCCTGTAGTATCCTCCATAGGGGCGGGATGCCAGAACTACCAAATACCATTCTCCATTTTGTGTTTCCACAAAATCCCCATGACCTACATTAACAATTGGATAATCCATCCCTAGATGCCTATGGGTAAGGATTGGGTTGCAGTTATATCCTTGGAAAGGTTCCTTTAAACTGGTTCCTGATGCAACTGTTACTGCATGGGCATGAGCTGTTCCAGCTTCAGCAATAAGCAAATAATACCTTCCATCTTTTTTATAGATGTGAGGTCCCTCTGGCCATACAACATTCCTTAATGCCCCATGCCAGATAGCATAGGATTCCCCAACCAGAGTCATAGTTTCTAAATCCAGCTCCTGTACAAAAATTTCATTATCTCCATAATACCTGGCACCTTCCCTACGCTCCTTAGTACCAGTATAATAACATTTCCCATCATCATCAAAAAATAAAGATGGATCAATTCCTGGCACATTTAAGTAAATAGGATTTGACCAAGGCCCCGCTGGATCTTTGGCCGTTACAATAAAGTTACCTCCATGACTTACATTGGTTGTAACCATATAGAAGGTACCGTCATGATATCTGATTGTAGGGGCAAAAATCCCTCCAGAATGTGTTGCTGAATTTAAATTTAATTGCTCTTCTCTATCCAAAA
>JAAYPX010000080.1 GCA_012519565.1 Clostridiales bacterium
ATTAAAAAACTTCCAATGCTAACATTGGAAGTTTCCTTTACTTTAGATTATTGAATTGTTATACCAATTCATATTTCTATTAATATTTACGTTTTCTAGCAGCTTCAGACTTCTTCTTACGTCTTACGCTTGGCTTTTCATAATGCTCCCTCTTACGTATTTCCTGTTGAATACCAGCTTTCGCACAGCTTCTTTTAAATCTGCGAAGAGCACTGTCTAAACTCTCATTATCTTTTACAATAACATTTGACATAGTCTCACACCTAACCTCCCTCCAGTTGTGTATTGTGCCTATACAACTGTTTGGGTATTTTTGAATAGCACTATATAGATTATAGTATTCATACCCTATTTTGTCAATTAGATTTTAATGTTTTATAAGGATATGCCCATATATTACTTATTTTCAAGCGGAATATGGATTTTATTCCTAATTAAGCTGTGTTTCTAATACATCTTTTGCTTTATTTAGGGCCTTATCTATACCTTCAGCTGATTTCCCTCCAGCCTGGGCCATATTAGGTCTACCACCACCGCCGCCACCTACAAGGGCTGCCAATTCTTTTATAAGCTTACCAGCATGGGCACCCTTTTGCTGGGCACCATCAGTTGCCATAGCTAGAAGATTAACTTTATCAACAGCTAAGGCTGATGCTAGTACAATAACGCCTTCTCCTAATTTTTCTTTCAGTTGATCACCTAGGTTACGAATACCATTCATATCTAGTTCAGGCACCTTAGCCGCCAGAAGTTTAACACCTTTCACTTCAATAACTTGATTTAATGCTTCGCCTAAGGCATCCTTAGCTAATTTACTTTTTAATTTTTCATTTTCAGAACGTAAAGTTTTAATATCATCTAAGTAACTTTCAATCTTTGATGTAAGCTCAGCTGGTTCGGCCTTTGCTAGTCTACATGCCTTTCTAAGCTCATTTTCTAGCTCTCTATAGTAATTTAATACCCCGTTACCAGTTAAGGCTTCTATTCTTCTTACCCCTGCTGCTATACCATTTTCAGATAATATCTTAAATACAGTTATTTCACCTGTAGTACGGACATGGGTACCACCACATAACTCTTTACTGAAATTTCCCATGGAAACCACGCGGACATTATCAGCATACTTTTCTCCAAAGAGAGCCATAGCCCCTTCTTTCTTAGCTTCTTCAATATTCATCACATTGGTATTAACAGATATATTCTTTAATATCTGTTCATTTACCATCTGCTCAACCCTATCAATTTCATCTCTGCTCAATGCAGAAAAATGGGTAAAGTCAAAACGGAGACGTTCCTTATTAACAAAGGAGCCAGCCTGTTCAACATGGGAACCCAAAACAGTTCTTAAAGCTTTATGAAGAAGATGGGTAGCACTATGATTCTTAGCTGTAAAAGCCCTCTGCTCTTCATTAATCTGCAAAGTAACTGTATCACCTTGTTTAATAATACCTTTGCTTAATCTACCAACATGACCTATCTTGTCACCCTGAAGTTTAATAGTATCTTCAACAATAAATTCTGCTACATTTTCAGATGAATTTGCTGATGAAGTAATAAATATAAGGCCAGTATCTGCTGCTTGACCACCACTGGTTGCATAAAATGGTGTTTCTTTTACAATTATAGTACCTCTTTGACCAGCAACTAATTCTGTAGCCAGCTCTGTCTCTGTGGTTAAAGCAGTAACTATTGAACTATGGGAAGTCTTATCATAGCCAACAAACTTGGATGTAAGACCTGCATCCAGTTGCTGATAAACAGTCTCCTCAGCCCCCATGTAATTGGTAACACCTCTGGCGCTTCTGGCAGTCTCTCTTTGAACCTCCATAGCAGCCTTGAAACCATCTTCATCAAGGGAATAACCCTTCTCTTCCAAGATTTCCTTAGTTAAGTCTAAGGGGAAACCATAGGTATCATATAACTTAAATGCGTCCTCACCGGACAGTTCTTTGGTTTTATTCTCTTCTAATTCTTTCAACATATTGGACAGGATCTCCAGACCCTGGTCAATAGTCTTATTAAACTTCTCTTCCTCTATTGAAAGTATCTTTAAGATATATTCTCTCTTTTCTGCTAATTCAGGATAACCATCCTTTGATTCTGCAATTACAACTTTAGCTATCTCAGATAGGAACTCTCCACTAATTCCTAAAAGTCTACCATGTCTTGCAGCTCTTCTAAGTAGTCTTCTAAATACATAACCTCTTCCTTCGTTGGAAGGGATAATACCATCGGATGCCATAAATGTAACGGATCTAACATGATCGGTAATCAAGCGAATAGAAACATCTTTATTAGGATCAACTTGATAAGCAACCTTGGCTACCTCACATACCTTATCACGGATAGCTTTCATGGTGTCGATATCAAAAATAGAGCTGACATCCTGAACTACAGTTGCCAATCTCTCTAGTCCCATTCCAGTATCAATATTTTTATTCTGAAGTTCAACATAGTTTCCTTGTCCATCGCTATCAAATTGGGTAAATACATTGTTCCATACTTCAATAAAGCGGTCACATTCACAACCTACTGTACAATCAGGATCCTTACATCCATATTTTTCTCCTCGATCATAGAATATCTCAGAACAAGGCCCGCAGGGTCCTGCTCCATGCTCCCAAAAGTTATCTTCTTTTCCAAAACGGAATATTCTATCTGCTGGAATTCCGATTTGCTCATTCCAGATAGCAAAGGCTTCATCATCTTCTAGATATACTGAAGGATAAAGTCTGTCTGGATCAAGGCCAATGACTTCTGTAAGAAATTCCCACGACCATGCAATAGCTTCCTTTTTAAAGTAATCTCCAAAGGAGAAATTACCCAGCATTTCAAAGAAGGTTCCATGTCTTGCTGTCTTTCCTACATTTTCAATATCACCGGTACGGATACATTTCTGACAGGTTGCCACTCTATTACGAGGTGGTATCTCCTGACCAGTAAAATATGCTTTCAATGGTGCCATTCCTGCATTAATCAATAACAAACTATTATCATTATGTGGTACTAATGAGAAACTTTTTAGTACCAAATGGCCCTTACTTTCAAAGAATTCTAAAAACATTCTTCTAAGTTCATTCACGCCGTATGTTTGCACTTTCTTTTGCCTCCTAAATAGCTTTTATCATATTATTCATAATTCATTTACTAGTGTAATCAATTTGCATATCTACATAAAAGGCAAATTGATCTATTTCCTATTCGCTAATTCTGTCAAGATATCATCCCAGTCGAGACCACACTCCGCCATAAGAACCATAATATGATATAGAAAATCAGCTATCTCATATCGCAATTCCTCTGAGTCAGGATTCTTTGCTGCAATGATAATCTCTGTAGCTTCCTCGCCACACTTTTTCAATATTTTGTCAATACCCTTATCAAAGAGATAATTGGTATAAGATCCTTCCTTAGGGGTTTTCTTCCTATCCATAATCACATCATATACATTTTGAAGGACATGGAAAGGATCGGTTTGTTTATAATCCTTCTTAACCAAATTAGTATAGAAACAGCTCATACTACCAGTATGGCAGGCTGCCCCTATCTGAACTACCTTGGCCAGTAATGTATCTTTGTCACAGTCAATGGATAGTTCCTTTAGATATTGATAATGATCTGAAGTCTCCCCTTTAATCCATAATTGCTTTCTACTTCTACTATAATATGTCATCCTACCTGTGGCAATAGTCATATTATAAGCCTCTTCATCCATATAAGCAAGCATTAAAACTTCGCCCGTTTTATAATCTTGTGTAACTACGGGAAGCAGTCCATCTTCATTTACTTTAAACTCAGCAAAGGGAATACTACTCTCAAATGTATTGACCAAAATCCCCTTATTCTTCAATGAATGTTTTAATTCCATAATATTACCTAAAGTCTGAGATGTGAAACCAACTATCTTATCTAGACCCAAAAACTGTTCAATGATGTCAAGTTCTAAAACATCTGAAAGAACTATGGGTAATGGGGAGTTATTAATTATGTTAAGGCTATCCTTAGTTAAGTCAATATTGTTCAGATATACCCTACCAACACCGTATCCTTCCAGTTCCTCTAAAAGCTCTAGCAGATTAGAACCAGCTTCAATCTCAACTGCTATCTTATCTGTAGCAAATCTAGCTGATGCCTCTTGAAGTAACTTGACATCTTCTAATAAATGATATGGAATTAAGGCTGCCATAGCCCCTGTATATAAAGCCTTTTTAACATCTTCCAGCCGGCTAATATAGCAACCTAAAGTAAAAGGAATATCTATTACCTTATCCAAAGATTTAGCAAGAGATAATAATTCTTCCCTTTCAGTCTCAACCATTGTTTCATTATATATAATAAGTTCATCCGCTCCCCCATATGAATAATCTTGAGCCATAGAGATTATATCATGGCTGGTCCTGCCTTTTGCATTAATATAAGGTATTATTTTTTTATATATCAAATATCCAACCTCCTATAATTGATAGGGTATATTACTATTGATTTAATTCAAACATCTGGATTGCTTTAACTAAATCTATCTTGTTTTCATATAAAGCCTTACCTATAATGGCTCCATAGATCGCAATTTCCTGTAAAAGTTCTAAATCCTTTAGGGATGAGATGCCTCCTGATGCGATAATATTAAGGCCCGTAGCCTTGGCAATCTCATTAGTATGGGTTATATTAGGCCCCTGTAGCATACCATCTTTTGAGATATCAGTATACACTATGGTCTTAACACCTAACTTCTTCATGTCCAGAGCCAAAGATATTGCATTATAATTACTGATGGTTTCCCAGCCTTCTATAGCTACTAAGCCATCCTTGGCATCAATTCCTATTACAATCCTATCGGCACCAAAGCTTTGGATTGCCTCATTAATAAAACCTGGATCATTTACAGCCTTTGTTCCAATTATTACCCTATCCACTCCCAAAGATAGTTTATGTTCAATATCTTTAATTGTACGGATTCCTCCACCAACCTGAACAGGGATCTTTACCTCTGATACAATAGTCTTGATAACCTCGTCATTGACTGAATATCCAACTAGGGCACCATCCAAATCTACTATATGGATAAAGGAAGCACCCTGTGCTTCCCATAACTTAGCTATATTTAATGGAGTATCAGAATATATTAATACATTATCAAAACGGCCCTGGGATAGACGTACACATTTCCCATCTTTTATATCTATTGCTGGAAATATTCTCATGTTTAACCTATTCCTTTCATATATTAATCTATTGATCCTTTTGTAGATAATACACCTTGTATTCTAGTATCAAAACTACAGGCTTCATCCAGCGCCTTAGCAAAAGCTTTAAAAGCGGCTTCAACTATATGATGATTATTACTACCACTAATCATCTTTATATGTAGATTCATACCTGCAGAATAAGTAATTGCATAAAAAAATTCCTTTATCATTTCAGTGTCCATATATCCAATACGGTCAACAGAGAATGATAAATCATAGGATAGATAAGGACGTCCTGATAAATCAATAGCGCACAGAACTAACGCATCATCCATTGGTAGAAGAAAGGAACCATAACGTTTAATCCCCGCTTTATCTCCTAATGCCTTCTTAATGGCCTGCCCCAAAACTATTCCAGTATCCTCAATTGTATGGTGGGAATCTACGTATAAATCCCCTTTGACACTTAAATTCATATCAAAAAAACCATGCTTTGTAAAACTATCCAACATATGATTAAAAAATCCAATACCAGTTTCTATCTGTGACAGTCCACTTCCATCAACAGTAAACTCTAAGTCAATATCCGTTTCTTTAGTCTTTCGGCTAATCTTCGCACTTCTTTTATCCAAAACGGGTTCTTCCTTTCTTAATAAATAGTTGCTTAATTTGCTTTATACCTATTCAATTATTAATTATTATACATTAAGTCAAAAATATGTCAAACTGTAATTATTACTCAAATCGTATAGATATTGAATTGGCATGGGCTGTTAAACCCTCAGAATTAGCAAAGCTTACAACATCTTGGTAAATAGGTTCGAGGGCTTCTTTTGAATATGAAACTATACTAGATTTTTTAATATAATCATCAACACTTAGGGGCGAGAAAAATTTAGCTGTACCATTGGTTGGTAGCACATGGTTGGGCCCCGCCATATAGTCTCCCAGTGGCTCACTACTATATTCACCAATAAAAATTGCACCCGCATTCCGTATCTTGGTCATCACCATAAAAGGATCCCTTGTCATTATTTCCAAGTGTTCAGATGCTATGTCATTGACTGCTTCAATTGCATCTTCCATATTATCAGCCACTAGGATATAACCATAGTTATCCAAAGATTTCTGAATAATATCTTTTCTAGATAAGCTAGCAGTAAATTCCTCAACACAAGTAGCCACTTTATCAGCCAGTTCTCTGCTGGTGGTTACCAGTATAGCTGAAGCCAGTTCGTCGTGTTCGGCCTGGGATAAGAGATCTGCAGCGACAAATTTGGGATTGGCTGTTTCATCGGCTAGAACTAAAATCTCACTGGGACCAGCAATGGAATCTATACTTACATGACCGTATACTGCTTTCTTAGCCAAAGCTACATATATATTCCCTGGGCCTACAATTTTATCTACTTTAGGTATGGTTGCCGTACCATATGCCAGAGCAGCAATTGCTTGGGCACCGCCTACCTTATAAATTTCAGTAACCCCTGCTTCTTTAGCTGCAACTAAGGTCCCCGCATATACCTTTCCATCCTTGTCGGGCGGAGTTGTCATAGCTATCCGACGGACACCAGCAACCTTAGCTGGTATAACATTCATAAGCACAGAGGATGGATAAGCAGCAGTTCCACCAGGTACATATACCCCCACTGAATCAATAGGTGTAACCTTCTGACCTAAAATTATTCCCTCTACAGAAGTATCTATCCAGCTATTTTGCTTCTGTTTGTCATGATAGGCTTCAATATTTATCTTGGCCTTACGAATAACCTCCACCAGGGAAGCGTCCACTTGAGCATAGGCTTCCTCAATTTCCTCATCTGTTACTTTCATACTCTCTCTTGTAAGGATGGCCTGGTCATATTTACTGGTAAATTCCAGTAAGGCCTTATCACCATTAATTTTTACTTCCTTAAGTATCTGATCTACTCGATCTGCATATTCATCATATTGATTGGGACTTCTTTTTAACAAATCCTCTAAGATATTACTCTTGGTTTCCGGAGTCAGATTAATAATTTTCACTCATATCTTCCTTTCCTATTTGGCTTGTAAACAGGGCTGTTATTTTATAATTATATACCTATACTTATATCTAATCACATAAAATGTAAATCTTCCTATGTTAACAATCAATTATTATATAAAGTCTTTAAATCCTGTATTATTTTTGCAATTCTCTCATGCTCCATCTTCATACTAACTTCATTGACAACCATTCTTGCAGAAATATTACATATCTCCTCAAGCACCACTAGACCATTTTCCCTTAAGGTTGAACCAGTCTCTACTATATCAACTATTACCTCTGATAGGCCTACAATAGGCGCTAGCTCAATGGAGCCATTAAGTTTAATAATCTCAACTGTCTGATGCTTTTTATTATAAAAATAATCTTTGGTTATATTAGGATACTTGGTTGCAACCCTAATTAATTCGCCATGCTTTAGTAATTCCTTAGCTGATTCTGGACCTGCAACGCACATCCTGCATTTACCAAATCCTAGGTCCAAGACCTCATACATCTTCCTGCCTTCCTCCAATATGGTATCCTTCCCAACCACTCCAATATCCGCTGTACCATATTCAACATAGGTTGGAACATCGTTGGCCTTGGCTAAAAAGAAGCGTAACTTAAGGTCTTCGTTAACAAAGATTAATTTTCTTGAGGATTTATCCTTGATTTCTTCACAGGTGATTCCTATCTTCTCTAATACTTCTAAGGTCTGATGGGCTAAACGCCCTTTAGCCAATGCAAATGTTATATATCTCATACTATCTCCCTCCACTAGAATCTAAATCACTTATCTTTTAATTAGCTCTTCCACATTGGCTATTTGAACATTACCTGTGGCTGCTTCTATTACCTTAATCTCTTGACTAGTTTCAAAATATAAAATTCCCCCAAAGCCCATTCTCTTAGCATAGGTCAAATAATCTTCTTGAGACTTATCATCTTCAGCCTTTAAAAGTAAAGTATTAATTCCATCATTACGTAAGTTAACAGCCAGTATAATTGCCTCTTTGCGTAATTCTTCTTTGTAGAGAATTAGAGTATTCTGAGCCTCAGGTTTTTTTAGTAAGTTTTGTCTTGATAGGGCTGCCATTAACTGATCAATGACAATTGCCAGTCCGATTGCTGGAGCCTCCTTACCAAACTGGCCTACCAAATTATCGTAACGCCCTCCAGTAGCTATAGCCTCACCGGTCTTATAAGTATATGCCTTGAAAATAATCCCTGTATAGTAATTATATTTACTTAACATACCTAGATCAAAAGAAATATATCTTTCATAACCATAGATGGATAGTATATTATATAATTTTTCTAGACGTTCAATGGCTTCTAGGGCCCTAGAATTTTTAATCATGCCCTTAGCATACTCTAGAATGTCTAAACTGCCAAACAATTCAGGTAGCTGAAGTAGTATTTTCTTCAGCTCTTCACTCATGTCTTTTGCAGACAGCATCTCTTCCACACCGAACATATTCTTGTTCTCTATTAATACCCTAAGCTTGCTAACCTCATCTTGCTCTGTAAAGCCCGCTTCCTCAATCAAGGCTCTAAATATCTGCACATTACCAATCTCCAGTTGAAATTCCTCCAAACCGGATTTTAATAGGCAATCAACAGTTAAGGCCAACATCTCGGCATCAGCCTCAATGGAACCGTCATTGATAAGTTCTGCCCCCAATTGTGTTACTTCCTTCAATTTCCCTTGGTAGCTGGTATTATTAATAAAAGTATTACCTATATAACATAATCTAATGGGCAGAGTTTCTTCCCTATAATATTTAGCAATACAACGGGCTATAGAAGGTGTAATATCAGGCCTAAGCACTAAGGTATTTCCTTCTCTATCAAAAAACTTATACATATCCTTTGAAGGAACTGTTCCTCTTTCATGGCTAAATATATCAAAGAATTCAAAAGTCGGGGTTTGTATGTCTTGGAAACCATAATGCTCTAGAACATGATGGAGATTGTTTTGCAGCATTAATTTGGCTCCACATTCTGAATTGTAAATGTCTCTTACCCCTTCCGGTGTATGTAATAATTTTTCATTCATAATAACACCAAACCTTTCATAATAGAAATACACTGAGTAGGCCTAAGCCAAAATTTCTATTTAATATTTTAATATGTACATAGATATATATTAATATATATACTTTATCATGGTAACGTGATAATTCGTTACCATGATGATATATTTAACCATTATAATTAAATCACTTTACATTGTCAATCTGTTTTTCTCTTGAGTTTCCGTACTTTTATCCACAAGCACCCATTTTAGCCGGTTTGTTATAAACAACTTTCAGA
>JAAYPX010000081.1 GCA_012519565.1 Clostridiales bacterium
AACTCATATTCTCCATACTTAAATCTCAGTTCAGCTTTAATGCCAGATTTAAACTTATCAAAATATATTTTGGTCTCTAGATCACAGGTAATATATCTATCCTGTAATTCATCAGGTATATCTAAGACCATAGTTTCGCTGATTTTGGGTAATACCAGCTCAAGAAATTTAATTTTACTATCCCCTTTAAAAACCAAAGGTTCTTTTTCCTTACCAAAACTATTATAGAAGGGTTTATAGTTCTTAATAAACAATTTGTCTGGCTGATATATAGCACCGTCAAAGTATAGCAGTTCGCCAGTTTCTGTAATTGGAATTACAGCTTCCTTCTCCTTATAATCCACAATAACCATATCTTCATCTATAGAAAGTTGATACGATATCTTAGGATTGCCTTTAATAAATTTTACATTTTCATAGACTTTACCATATAGTTCTAAAGTGAAGCTTAAATCATCTAGAACATTTAAAAATTTAATTAACATTTGCCTAGTTAATGTTACCTGAGACTTAGTAAAAATCTTGGAAAAATGGGAATTATCAATCAGTTCATGAATCTCATATATTTGCAGTAAGTAATTTAATATGTTCATAGATTTAGAATCAAAAGCACTCTCTCCAGCAACAAATTTAAAGTACTTACCTATGGCAAAACTCTCCTGATTGTATATATCACTGAGAAATTTCTTTATGGTCTGTATTTTATACATACGATTATTACCGCCGCTAAGGGATACCATAGCTCTACCATTATCCCCTTTTAACATAGTGGGAATATAGACTGTTGGCGCCAATTGAAATGTTTCACCCACTAGCATACTATATTCCTGGGCCGCAAAGTAATCGATTATCTGTAATGTCTTTATCTCCTCGGGTTTTTTATCTGATAACATACTACGCTCTTGATATTTTAATATAAAAAGTAGTGCAGTTACTACATGTTTACAGGCTCCCTGATCCTTTAATCTGGATGGACAATTACAATTATAATCAAATGTGCCATCATCCTGTTCTTCCACGATGACAGAATAATTATAACTTCCTTTAATAATCAACCTATATGTTTTGGAAGTTTTAGAATAAGTTGCACTAACTATGCGATTATCTTTATAATACTGTACCCCTCTAGCATATACAATATCATTAGAAGCTAAGTTCCTTATTCCTGTTCGTGAAATTTTAATCATAATAGTACACCTTTCTAAATATTGTATCTTGTTATTATACCACATTAATTAGGAAAAGTGTACAAATTGTATAAGTTTATTGCTTATCAAAATAAAACAGTTAATTTTTTAGTAATTGTATCTGGCAAAATGAATTAGCTAGTATTTTACGAATAATATTGATATTTCTTAATATTTATATTAGAATACATAATTAGAAAATTGCGTTATGGAGGTAATCATGAGACATATTATTAGTCCAACAGATCTTACAGTGTCAGAATTGGAGGAACTATTCACTTTAGCCAATGACATAATAGAAAATCCTACGAAATACGAAAACTCCTGTCGAGGGAAAAAGCTGGCGACCCTATTTTATGAACCCAGTACTCGAACAAGATTAAGCTTTGAGGCTGCCATGCTTAATCTAGGTGGTAATATTCTTGGATTCTCATCAGCCGATTCTAGCTCAGTAGCCAAAGGTGAAAGTGTTACAGATACTATTCAAGTAATATCATCCTATGCAGATATTTGCGCTATGCGTCATCCAAAGGAAGGTGCTCCATTAGTAGCTTCTTTACATTCTTCTATTCCAGTCATTAACGCCGGTGATGGCGGTCATAATCATCCCACCCAAACATTTACAGATCTATTAACTATAATGAATTTGAAAGGGCGATTAAATAATTTAACCGTCGGTCTTTGTGGTGACCTAAAATTTGGACGAACTGTTCATTCTTTAATTAATGCTTTGGTACAATACGAAAATGTCCGCTTTATACTAATATCCCCTGAAGAATTACGTATCCCCTCATATCTTAGAAAGGAAGTTCTTGATAAAAATAATATTTCTTATGAAGAGGTAAGAAATTTAGAAAAAGTTATGCCACAACTGGACCTACTGTACATGACTAGAGTACAGAAGGAACGGTTTTTTAATGAGGAAGACTATATTCGTTTAAAAGACACATATATTTTGGATAGTAAGAAAATGGCCCATGCCAGAGAAGATATGCTGGTTCTTCATCCTCTACCCAGGGTTAATGAAATATCTACTGAAGTGGATAAGGATCCAAGGGCAGTGTATTTTAAACAAGCTAGGTTTGGTGTCTATGTTCGAATGGCTCTAATTTTAAAATTATTGGAGGTGGCATAATGTTAAATATAAGTGGCTTAAATCAAGGAATTGTACTGGATCATATTAAAGCTGGCGGCGCTATGAAGATATATTCATATCTTGACTTGGATAACCTAGACTGTACCGTGGCTATCATAAAAAACGCTAAGAGTAACAAGATGGGTAAAAAGGATATCATTAAAATAGATGGCAATTTAGATAATATTAATTTAGGTATCCTAGGGGCTTTAGATCATAACATAACGATAAACATAATTGAAGATGGGAAGATTATAGAAAAGAAATATCCTGATCTGCCAGATAAGGTTGATAATATCTTAAAATGTAAAAACCCCAGATGTATAACTTCCATAGAGCCAGAGATATCCCATACCTTTAAACTAACTGATCGTTCAAATGGAGTATATCGCTGTATTTACTGTGAACAGTCCTTTGAAAGAAGATAATCATAGTAAGCTACAGGCATGATTTAATATCTATTTATAATAATAGAGGCTGCTGTAAAATTAAACAGGTACACTATAGCCTTTTATATTTTACAATAGCCTCTATAATATCTTTACTACATATAACTTGATTATAACTACATATATCTTAATTATTATTTAAAATATCCTTCTTTTAACTGCTTCCCACCTAATGTTTTTCATGAAATTGTCAATATACTCATTCTTTCGATTGGCATATTGTAGGAAATAAGCATGTTCATACACATCTAATACTAATATTGGTGCTGAATAAGCTATGTTACCTAAATCATGGCTATCCAGGCTTATATTCCTAAGTCTGTCACTTCTTTGATCAAAGCACAATACTGCCCAGCCTCTACTGGCCCTAGCAGTGGCTACAAAATCTTCACTCCAATTTTCCATGGAGACAAAGTATTTCTCAATGTACTTTCTCATAGTTTGATCCGGTTGACTACTGCCACCAATATTATCAAAATAAAGTTCATGAAGTATTACTCCATCTAAGGCATAGGTTTCTCCCCGCTTTAATTCACGATATCCACTAACTGTGGCATTGGCATTTTCCCTATCAGGCTTATCTCTTAGCTCACGGTCTATTCGGTTGATAGCATCTACATATCCTTCATAAAGTATAATATGTACATCAAATTGCTCCTTATTAACTACGGTTATATCATCAGTGTAGACAAAATTAATCTTTTCAATCATAAAACTACCATTCCCTTCTATTTAATCAGCAAACAATAATTCCTTGCTTATATATAATACGAAGGCTTATCCAATTTTATGATAGTTTGTATAAAATAATATTCATAACCTAGGAGAATACATCCTTCCCTGAAGGATGTATTATTGTATAGGAAATTGGGAGTAATTTAATATACATTAACAAAGAGAGGATATTGCAAATACCCTTATTTATTTGCAACACCCTCTATAATATAATTTTATATCACTTTAGAACAAACCTATAATTCTATCATTCTCGTCTACATCTATTCTTTCGGCAGCAGGCACTTTCGGTAATCCTGGCATTGTTACTACAGTACCAGTTATTGCAACTACAAAGCCAGCACCTGCAGACACATAGACCTCTCTGATGTTAATTTTAAATCCAGTGGGCCTACCAAGTTTACTGGCATCATCAGATAAGGAATACTGATTCTTGGCCATACATACAGGAAAATTACCATAACCTAAATCTTCTATCTGCTTTATGGCCTTATCTGCAGCAGGATCATAGGTAACTCCATCAGCTCCATATATTTCTTTAGCAATAGTCTCTATCTTCTCTTTAATTGATAGGGACAAATCATATATAGGTTTATAATGACTTTCCTTTTTCTCTAAGGTCTCAAGGACTTTATTGGCTAGGTCAATACCACCCTGCCCCCCCTTTTCCCATACCTCAGAAAGGGCAAATTCACATTGACGGCTTTCACAAAACTCCTTCACATAGTCCAGCTCTGCTTGTGTATCAGTGATAAAACGATTTAGAGTAACTATTACTGGGATACCGTATTTTTGTAGGTTTTCTATATGTTTCTCCAAGTTGACAATACCTTGCTCTAGGGCAGATAGATTTTCAATACCTAGATCAGTTTTGGGAACACCCCCATTATATTTTAAGGCCCTTACTGTTGCTACCAGTACTATTGCATCTGGTTTAAGATTAGCCATTCGGCATTTAATATCAAGGAACTTCTCAGCACCCAAATCGGCACCGAAACCAGCCTCAGTAACTACCACATCTGCCAATTTCAGTGCTGTTTTAGTCGCTCTAACACTATTACAGCCATGGGCAATATTGGCAAATGGACCACCATGAATAATTGCTGGGGTATTTTCTAAGGTCTGTATCAAATTGGGCTTCATAGCATCCTTTAATAAGGCCGCCATAGCTCCCACTGCATTAAGTTCTCTTGCATAAACTGGCTTTCCATCATAGCTATAAGCCACAATAATGTTACCCAGTCTTTCTTTTAAATCTTTCATGTTTTCTGCAAGGCATAGGATTGCCATAATCTCTGATGCTACAGTAATTATAAAATGGTCTTCCCTAACAGTGCCATCTACTTTTCTTCCTAAACCAACTACAATATTTCTAAGAACCCTATCATTCATGTCAACACAACGTTTCCATAGAATTTGGTTGGGGTCAATATCTAATTCATTTCCCTGCTGAATATGGTTATCCAGCATAGCGGCCAATAAATTATTGGCGGATGTAATAGCATGAAAATCGCCGGTAAAGTGTAGATTTAGATCTTCCATAGGAACTACCTGGGCATGTCCTCCCCCAGCAGCACCCCCCTTTATTCCAAAGCAGGGGCCTAAAGAAGGCTCCCTAAGAGCTATAACTGATTTTTTATTTAATAGTCCCAAGGCCTGACCCAGTCCCACTGTGGTCGTAGTCTTTCCCTCTCCTGCAGGAGTCGGATTAATTGCTGTTACTAATACCAGTTTCCCATTGGGTCTATCCTTTATCTTATCCCATAAACTAGCAGATAATTTCGCCTTATATTTACCGTAATATTCTAAATCATCCTCTTGGATATCCAGTAGTGCCGCTACTTCCTTAACTGGTTTAAGTACAGCCTCCTGGGCTATCTCTATATCTGTTTTCATATGCTAGTCCATCCTTTCCTTATTACATGTATATAATAAAATCTTATTTCCTCTTAGCCAGCTTCAAATGAGCATCCAGTATCTCAATAACCTCATCTATTCTCCTATCTGTTATATTTACTGAAATAGCAACAGGATCTATTCCTCTTGGAGTATTCCACTTAATAAATAATTCCTTCCATTTTGGAAAACTAGATAACAGCTTTTGATTGTCCTTTAATTTAACATATATAGATGTCTTTTTTAATACTTTAGCTTTATAAAAGCTATCAATATCCTCCCAAGCTATTCTACCAATTCTAGGCCATGTTGAATTATCTATTATCCCCTCTTTATCAATTGTAATAACTGCCCTAGGTTTATACAAATAGGAAACCACAGAAACTGTATATCCAAAAGAAATAATAATGCCGACAATTCCAGCGGTAACAATAGGGATATTTAGTAGAAACATCCCTACATAGGTTAGAACTATAAACATTATAGTCGTATAAAGTGCCAAGATTAAACGTATGGTCAACTTACTACGTTTCTGATATATTTTTACCTCATTCATTAAAAAGTCCTTTCTTAACATTGCACTTATGTTGTCTTTATGTTAAATTATACATATGAATATGATTAACTTCAACATAGAAAGCTCTGATTGTATATTAGAATTACTTATTCTAATTTGTAAAATACATTATAACTATCTAGAAAGGCTGGAACATATGAAATTTAAAACTATAATTTTTGACTTGGATGGTACTTTACTAAGCACCTTAGAAGATTTACGGGATAGCGTTAATGCAGTACTTAGCAGCAATGGATTCCCCACAAGAAGTTTAGAGGAAGTAAGAAACTTTGTTGGTAATGGTGTTGGCAGATTAATGCGTTTAGCAGTTCCTGATACTTGTACAGAAGAAGAAGTCTCTGTATATCTTGAGGCTTTTAAACAGCATTATAGCCTTAATATGAAAAACAAAACAAAGCCCTATGATGGGATTATAGAATTACTGGATAGGCTCAATCAAAAGGACTACAATTTGGCCATTGTATCCAATAAGTTTGATGCTGCTGTAAAAGACCTATCTAGAGATTATTTTGGTGACAGAATTCCTGTGGCAATCGGTGAATCTCCCAATGTAAAAAGAAAACCTGCTCCAGACAGTGTATTTAAAGCCTTAGAAGAACTTGGGGCTGACCCTGAACATGCAATCTATGTAGGTGACTCAGATATAGATGTTCTAACAGCCAAGAACGCAGGCATCTCTTCCATAGGAGTTACCTGGGGTTTTCGTAGCCGTAGTGTATTACAGGAGGCTGGTGCTGATTACATAATTGATAACCCTAAAGAGATATGGCCTATTATTGAATAATAATATTTACAAGGCTAATTTTTCTTAATTTAGCCTTGTTTTATAATATTATATATATACTGTAGATACTTTTCTACAATATTAATATTCGAACATTGATAGAGCATTCGGGAACCAACTACATCCTCTATCTCGTTAAAAATTAGTTCCCCATAATCTCCTATTATAAAATCAATTCCAACCAAGCCAAAATCAAATTGCTTTATAATGGTATTAACTATACTTATTTCCGTATCAGACAAGTGGTATAGTTTTACCTCTCCCCCCAGGGAGAAGTTGGATTTAAACCCTTCCCTAGCAGTACGCAGAACTGCAGCTATAATTTCTTTCCCAATAACATAAACCCTAAGATCTTGATGGCGGTAGCCAACCAAGGGCTGTACTACTAAGTCTGAACTTCCAAGTCCCTGTAATATACTTCTTTTCTCAAAAGAGTTATCATTTTCAGCACTTTCATTACCACCATTATTAACTACCTTACTAAAATTAGTATTATCTTTACTATTATCCATAGCACTATCTATAGTGTTATCTTTAACATTATCTTTAGCACTATCTATAATATTATCTTTAGTATTATCTTTAGTATTATCATTGCTATTAACATTAGTACTATAGATAAGATTATCCTTGGATTTAATATCAAAGCTAATATTATTAGCCTCATCATTGCTATAATATTGGGAAGGATTATATAAAAATACCTGACTTCCTCCATGGCCATCAACTGCTTTTATTACCGTAGGTGATTTAACCTTATTAAGTATATCTTCACCTTGAAAATTCTTATAGAATTTCGTATCAACCATCTTAATTCCGGTATTGGCAAGGTATTGATATGTTTTAGCCTTATCATTACAGATTTCAGATACAAGAGAATTGTTAAAAACCTTAATCCCCATAAACTCTAAATGTTTACTAAGGAGGGGATATATGGCTCTGCATATAACAAAATCAGGATGGGCAATATCCCTACCTTGATGTCTGATAAACCACTGGTTCTTCTCTACACCAAATTCAATATCTTCCACAAGGATAAGCTTAAAATCTATATCCAGCTTTTTACCTTCTGTAATATAAAAATCTATATATTTGCGATTCTTTAGAGCATTTTCTTTAAAATAAATAAGCCAAGCAATCATAATAGTACTCCATCCTAACCTATTTTGTTCTTAATATGCTGTATTATCCAATCGGCAGCATTGACACCAGTACAATCGAAGATATTTTTAAAATGAGCGTTGGAATTAACCTCACAAACGAGAGGCTGACCATTCTCTCCAAATAAAATATCAACCCCAGCAAAATCCAAACCAATTGCATTACAACATTTCACTGCTAACTCGATCTCTTCTTTGGAAGGATTATATACCTTCATCTTGCCACCTATAGATAAATTAGCTCTAAAATCGCCATTATCAGAGTAGCGCAGCATACTGGCTATAACCTTATCACCTACTACCTGCAAGCGTATATCTCTTCCATGGCTGGACTTTATAAATTCCTGAAAAAGGATAGGTTTAGCTTCCAGTTCCTTTACTATACTTTTTAAATCATAATAATCATTAACAAGATAAACCTGCTGGCCAAAGGAACCGAAGCATTCCTTAACTATCATGGGAAAGCCTAACTCTTCAGATACTCCCATAAGAAAGTTTAAATTGGTATATCCAATATTATTATAGGTCATCGGAGCAACCATAGTTCTAGGCATAGGGATTCCAGAGTTCATTAATCTAATGTGAGTCAATGATTTATCATCACAGATGGCGATTGCTTCGGCAGGATTAAACAGCCTCAATCCTATATATTCTAAATATTTGGCTAGCCTAATATCCTTATCCCAGAACAAAGCAAAATCTACTTGTTCTGTAATCATATTCTTTTGTTCTGACTTAATATCTATTAGTATTTCACTATTGGTCTTAAGAAGTAAGTTAATACCATGATTCTTGGCAGCATCAAGAAGCCACATATGAATCTCATTAAATTTATTAGATTGTAAAAATTCATTCACTATTAACCAGCCGGTCATAGGTTTTCCTCCAAATATTTTTCAAACTCTTCCAGTGACATCAACACTTTTCTAGGTTTGGTGCCTTCCTCTGGTCCTACCACTCCGGCCTCTGATAATTGATCCATTATACGGGCAGCCCTATTGAAACCAATTCTATAAACTCTCTGAAGCATGCCAATAGAAGCCTTGTCCTTCTCTATAATAAATTTACCAGCTTCTATAAAGTACTCGTCTCGCTCTTGTAAATTATTGGCCACAGTATTTTCAGTAATATTAGAGATAATCCTTTCCTTTACTTCTTCATTATAATTCTCTCCGCTGTTATTTTCTTTCAAGAATTCAACTACGGAAGCCACCTCTTTGTCAGAAACAAAAGCCCCTTGTATACGAACTGGTTTTGGATATCCAGAGGGGAAGAATAACATATCACCTTTACCCAAAAGCTTTTCAGCACCTGAGCCATCTATAATTGTTCTAGAGTCAACTGCTGAAGAAACAGCAAAGGCAATTCGAGAAGGTATATTCGCCTTAATTAAACCGGTTATAACATTAACAGAAGGTCTCTGGGTAGCAATTATCAGATGTAATCCTGCAGCTCTGGCCATCTGTGCCAAACGACATATGGCATCTTCTACTTCACCTGGAGCAACCATCATAAGGTCAGCCAGCTCATCGATAATAATTACAATCTGAGGTAACTTCTCGTAATTCCCATCCTCAAGCTCCTCCGTCTTAGCTATCTTCTCGTTATAGCCCTTAAGGTCCCTTACCCCTAGCTCTGCAAACTTTTTATAACGCTCAGTCATCTCCATAACAGCCCAGTTAAGAGCTGCTGATGCTTTCTTAGGATCAGTAACAACTGGTATCAGTAGATGGGGTATCCCATTATAAACACTAAGTTCAACTACTTTGGGATCAATCATTATTAAACGTACATCAGAAGGCTTTGATTTATATAAAATACTCATAATTAATGTATTGATACAAACCGATTTACCAGAACCAGTGGCTCCTGCTATTAACATATGAGGCATCTTAGCTATATCTGTTACGACAGTTTGTCCACCTATATCTTTACCAACAGCAAAGGCAATATCCGATGGATGATTGGTAAATTCTTTACTTTCTATAATTTCCCGGAATGATACCATGGAATTCTCCTTATTAGGAACCTCAATTCCTACGGCAGCCTTTCCAGGAATAGGAGCTTCAATCCTTATGTCAGCAGCGGCAAGATTTAATTTAATATCATCGGCTAGACTTGTTATCTTACTAACTTTAACCCCCTGCTCTGGCTGTAATTCATACCGGGTAACAGCCGGTCCACGGCTGACATTAGTAATTGTTACATTAACACCAAAACTATCTAAGGTAGACTGCAATTTCAAGGCTGTATCTTTCATGTGCTTTTCTGAACTGGCCTTGTTAAGTTTTGCTTTTGGTAGCGATAGCAAATCTAATGAAGGGAATACATAAGTCTTCTGCTGTGAACTTTGATCAATATCAAGGTCTTCTACAGATGTAGTCTCTGTACTTGCCCCTGTCTTAGCAGTCTTATCTCTCTTACTATCTCCTTCTTTAATAGTGGCAGTTTCATTTATAGAACTCTTACCAACCAGTTCTACAGGTGTATCCTGAGACGATTGTTCATATTCTACAGCGGTAGAATTACCTCCCAGATATTCTGAGGTGTAGCCTAGATCTGCAGTGTCAGATAAAAGACCATAATTAGGGACTTCATTATCGCTAGGTACATTTCCAAATTTATTAATTAATATATCTTCATAGGTTGGAATAGTACCCTTAGCTTCTGCTGTCTCAACATTAGTATAATTATTGGATGTAGTATCTAAAGAACTTGTCTTATCCTCAGGGAAAAGATGATCCAGATTATTCTTATTCATTTTACTGCTATCTGCTGTTGTATTATTAACCTCAGGATCAAGCACAAAAGTTTTTGCTTTTCTTCTTCTCTGTTGCTTCTCCTTCTCTACCAATTCCAAAGCTTCACTTTGTTCCTCACGAAGTAAATGATACTCTCTTCTATCGCTGCGAAAACCTTGAAACTTCCGCCAAAGATATAAGAAGCCTGCTTTACCAGTTATTACAACCAGTGATATTATCATAATTGCTACTATAATAATATAGGTTGCAACTGTATCGAATAATCCACACAGAATCATGACTAATATCCCACCGATTAAACCGCCACCTCTTTTAAAATCAGCAGCATCAGTAAAATACTGAAATATCTTCATATCAGGATTAAATGGTGTAGTTAATAATTGTAATAGAGCAGTCAGTACTACCAAAAATACAATGCCACTCATAATCTTTCTTCCTGCTAATCTACTACCTATATTAGATAGGTGAAAGGCAGTACCAAAGAATATAGCAAAAGGAAGTATATATGCCTCTACCCCAATTAATCCAAAAGTTAGGGTACTAACAGCCCTGCCAACTCTCCCGCTAAGATCAAAGTTACTTAAAAAAAGCAATATGGATACTACAAAAGTAATAATCAAGATTATCTCATCCTGAATAAGACCATAATCTTTTATAGTTTCCTGTTGCTTTTCTTTAGTACTGGTTCTTTTATTTGATTTAGTATTAGACTTTGTACTGGTTTTTGTATTTGTTTTTTTTCTATTATTCGGTGATCTTCCTGAGGAAGACCTTTTTGTACTTTTAGAAGCCATATAAATAACCCATGCCTTTCTATAAAACATAAATCTATTAATAACTGTTAAAACTCCACCTTTAGTAACAGTAAACTGAAAGATACGTCTACAGTTGGAGGTGGAGATTTTCTAGCTGAATGTTAAATTACAAAATGACCTATTACTGCAATAATACCGATTATAAAGCAATATATAGAAAAGTATTTAAATTTCTTTCCTCTAACTACTACTAACATTGTCTTAATGCAGATGTAACCTACGACGAATGCCACTATCATACCGATAATATAATTGATGATCTCTGAAGTTGCTAATGATACTGTGGATATATCCTTTAATTCTAGAACTACAGCGCCAAGTACTGCTGGAATAGACATTATGAATGAATACTTAACAGTAAAGTTCTTATCCAAACCGCGAAGCAGACATGCTGTGATTGTAGTTCCTGATCTAGATAGCCCTGGTAGGGTTGCTATACCCTGTGCTAAACCAATTAACCCTGCATCTTTATAGCTGGTTTCATTTTCCATTTTAGTAGAAGTCTTAACACTATCGGCTATTACAAGTAAAATGGATGTAAGAATTAGACTCAAACCAGGAACTAATAAAGTCGCACCAGCTATCTCAATGGCATCCTTAAAAAGAAACCCGATTATACCTGTAGGGATAGTTGATACAATAACTAGCATCACGAACTTTCTATAGGGTGTAGTAATCACTTTGACATACTTTTTCTTATCGGATGAACCTAAATTTATAATAAAACGGCCTACATTACTGAAAAAGCTCCCTATAATTCCAAAGCCTTCTATAATTAATTCTTTAATATCTTTCCAAAATGCAATAAAAATGGCAACCAAGGTGCCTAAATGAAGTAAGACATCAAAAAGTAGACCTGTCTCTGTATTAATCTTTAATATATGTTTCATTATTGCCAAATGTCCAGAACTACTGATAGGTAAAAATTCAGCTAATCCCTGAACCAATCCCATTAATATAGCTTCAAATAAATTCATGTAAATGCCTCCCGCTGTATCCTTCTTAATTGAATTTTATGGAATACTCTAACTTTAATTATACCTTTAATGAAATTGATATGCAAGCCAAAGTTATCCTATGATAGTATCATTTTCTATAGGTAGTAAAAAAGTCTTATGATTTGCTTTGTTAAATTTGCTTTCGCCAGATTAACGACAAACACGGATAGGGTGCTAATTCTCCACCCTATCCGTGTATTTTAAAAATCCCTTGAATTTCTAACTTATATAAAAGATATTCTAACTACTCGCAGGCCTTACAAGTCTTTTATAAATAATATCGGCTACTAATCCGATAAGGAAAAATATAAGAATTATGCAAAGCCAAATAAAAACACCTTGATGATAAACTCGAATTCTGATTGCTTACAATTCAATTTGATCCCCATTTTTTAATGTAATAATCAATTTCCAATTAATTAATCGAAGGCAATCCTTCTTTTTCTTAAATATATCTGGATGATTTTCCCTTAAGTCCTCTTTAGAAATTAAGACATAATAACTTTGTTCCTGAAAATCTTTGTCTTTCATATAATGAGATAGTATTCTGGACCTATTAGTAGATGAGCCAAATGAAGCAGAGGAATTTGAAGAGTAGTTGCTATCAATTGGCGTATTCTTAATTAGCTCATCTAGATCATTATTAGCTGTTATATCTTCCCTATGTAATAGGGTATTATTAGTAGATAATGCTAGAACTTCTACTTTATCAATTTCTAAGGAGCTTTCACCGAAAGTCCTATTATTTATAACAAAGCCATAGGTTATATAATTGCCATTTTCGCTACCAGAAGAACTATGTAACATAACTCTATATAAATACATATCATTTATATGATTTGTAATATAATCATGATTTAGCTGTCTTATGCCACCATCATCGGACTTTTCAATAATTTGAAATTGATAGTTGTACTCCAAAGATAAAGTCATTTCACATGTATATGAAGTTCCACCAGCAGTTTCTGCCCTTACTTCCAGAAAATTAGACTGCTCACTGTTTCCATCATCAATAGCTTTATAGACAATATAATACCCTGCATTGGGAAGTATCTGCTTTAGCTCAAAGGTCATAATCAAAGTAACTGTTTCATCATTGACATTGATATTCTTATAATCAAAATCATAATTAACTAAATCATTTAAAGAAGTATTAATCTCACTATTTACTTTATTAATACTATTTATCAACTTATGCTCCATATTTGCCATTTGATTATTTATTAATCTTATCTGTTCTTCTAAGTACTGAAACCTTTTTCTACCAGCATATAAATTAAGGGATAATACAATAATAAGACTTATAGTAATAAGCTTCCATCTTCTCTCTTCCATAGCATTACACTCCCTATATCCATTAAAACATAATGCATTTTGCTACAATTATACTATAATTCTAAATTATTTACATTAAATATTTATTAAAATTTTAACAATTTTACAAATATTAGGGCTGCCATTAACTATATAATCTATACGGTAGCCCTAATTGATATATATTATATAATATTTTTTTATTATTGATGATGGGATAATTTCATTAAATCTTAAATTGTTTTCCTGGTGCCATATCTAAGTTTAAATAATCACTCATATTGGTGGACTGCACCCTCTCAATAATATAATTATCTCCTTCTCTGCGGGTAACAAGCCTGCCATTGGGTAGCATAACCTCTTTATATTCTGGTTCTACCTTGGTCCCATCAGCCTTAGTCTTATCTTTTTCTTTTTCGTTGAAATTAGCATAAACTCTCTCCAAGGGTCTACTGGTATAGAGCATAAGAACACCTGCTTTCTATAATCAACTGCCTCTATCAAATCCTTACCTTCTTCTTCATTAGGATTTTATTATCAACTGTTATTTTCATTGTTTCCCTTATTTACATTGCTATCATTTTGAATATTTTCATTATTGTTATTGCTATTTAATTTTTCATCAATCATTTGGTTGATTTTGGCAAGGGCTTCTTTAATACCACCAACTTCATTGATAATTCCTTTCTCAACAGCTTCTGAGCCAACAAGAATGGATCCTACATCTTTAGCAAGCATACTGGTATCTAACATAAGATTTTTAAAGGATTTATAATCAATTTTAGAATGATCTACCACGAATTGAATTATTCTATCTTGTATCTTCTCAATGTATTCAAAGGTTTGAGTAACACCAATAACAGTCCCATTCATACGTACAGGATGGATTATCATGGTTGCAGTAGGTACTATATAGCTATAACTGGCAGATACAGCCAAGGGAACACCTATAGAATGACTCCCACCTAGAACTAATGAAACAGTAGGCTTACTTAAGGAGGCTATCATCTCAGCTATAGCAAGGCCAGCTTCAACATCACCACCTACTGTATTAATTAAAATTAATAAACCGTCTACATCCTTACTATCCTCGATGGCAGCCAATTGAGGTAATACGTGTTCGTATTTTGTTGTTTTATTATGCTGAGGTAAACATTCATGTCCTTCAATCTCACCTATTATTGATAAAAGATGAATTTTATATTCCTTGTCACCATCTTCTAAAACAGTCTGGCCAAATTCACTGATTTTTTTATCCTTAAGTTCTTCATTTTCTTGTTTCAGTTTTTTATTTTCCTGATTTTTGTCAACATTTTGATTATCCATATTTTGATTATCAACATTTCGATTATCAGTGTTTTGATTTTCCTCATTCAGAATTCCGCTTTGCATCTATGTCCCTCTTTTCTTTATTTGATTGCAAATTAATACTATCTATGATAATTTCTCTTAATATCTTGATTACTTAATCTGAAAATAGATAATCTGTTAGAATGCAACATTTTTTAATATTATTTGCTTTTCCTTAAAATTTATTCATAATAATCCAGCAGGCAGATAATCATTCGCTGATTTACTATGATGGCAAAAAGGGACACAGCAGCAAAAAAGCAAATAAATATCAATTCACAGCAAAGACCTTAGACTATTTATAGATACAATAAAAGATAGAACTGGTATAATCCTAGTCCCAATATGACTGATAATTCTTATATTCTAGCTTGAGCATAAAATTTCTCTTCAATCTTAAGAAATCATGTAATTCCTTTAAAATTTGATAAAGCACTGCTCTATTCTCAAACTCATCCCTGGTCTTGGGTAGGGGTTCATCTCTATAATACAGATATAAGTCTTCCAGTTCTTCCAGAAGCTTTTCTACATTATTCTTTTCGTGAAAGGAAGCTGCAATATTACCTATATAATTAGCCAGCGGTATGGCTT
>JAAYPX010000008.1 GCA_012519565.1 Clostridiales bacterium
ATAAGCCCTGTTTTAAGAGGCAAAGATGGGGTAGTATATGAATATTTCTCTGATGATATTTCCATTGCTTTGTACGGCTCTAAAATAAGTGGGACTTCAAACTTCTTTACTTGAATTTTGTATTTGTTGTCAATAATCATATATATATCATTTATCACTTGAGGGGATAATGATTTATTTTCTAAAACCACTGCAAAACTATCCCCTTTTGAATTAGATGAAGAATTTGATAAGGAAATGAATTTAATTCTTTGTGATATAAAGGTAATATAAAATGTATAAATAGTAATAGCTAAAATACATATATCGGCAGCAAATGTTACCCACTCTCGAATAATAGTGAATAAATTCATGATTATAATAACCTCCTCTTCTTTCACTATATTTTTATCCCTCATGCACTGCTTACAACAATTAGATCCTAATTACTCTAAGCAATGCACAAAATATATTTGTTTAAAGTTCCTGAAACCCTTGATTTAATAACACAAACTGCACCCATCACTATTATGATACGTTCCCCTGCTGGCATTACTAGAAGTCCACTCTGCAGAGATCCAGGCTTTTGTACGTCAGCATAACTGTTTAAACCATCTACTGCTTCCTGCTGATATGATATTCTGAGGGTTCTTGAGCTTCACATTGACTGTATAACATCAAATTTCATTGGAATTACCTCCTTATCACTCTATTAATAAACCACTTTATATAATATTCTATATTAATCTCCAAAATCCTTCTATATGGCAAGAGGTAGTTAATTATTTTGCAGTTTTCAAAAGGTGCTCAATATTAAGGAAGTGTAGAACTTGGTACTATTTCAAACAAATCATAATAACATAATCTAAGTCATTAATATTATTTTAAATTCATCTAGAGGATCATTCTTTAGTGGATCTCTCATATTTATCAAGAAATGTATCAATAACCTTCCACTCTTAACTTATTATAAAGTTCCAACGTTTTGTCAGGAAAATCAATAATCTAGTAGCTTCTATCCTCTTTAAAAGAAATTTTCACTTTGATTTTAAAATAGAATTATTCCACCCCTAAAGCTTTAAAAACTGCTTTCACTAAAAATAAAGTTACTAAAATATATAGCAAAGATAGTAGATGATGTTCATAATCACTAACAAAGGCAAATTTACCTACCCCATTTATATTTTTTATATAGCTTGATGTTAAATAACTTATATTTACTGTTTCATTTTTATAATCACCATCATCCATAACTTTTGAACTAGCAATATCTAGGCCATCATGGCCTAACTTCATACCATCTTCCAACTCACCTTTGATTTCCTATATGAGCCTCTCTTCTATAGGATTGTGAGAAAAAATTCTGATATCAAAAGAAAAGCTTCCTTCTTTAGGAAAGACTATATCCAAATCTCTATTATATAATCCTCTCTCCATATTTATACCACCTTTTTACACCCTTAAATAAAAATACTTATCACCTTAAAGTAGGACTGTAGACTAGGCTCTAGAAACTTCACAAAATTAAATCTTTATATTTATGTGAGAAATGATATAATATAAATAACTCTTTAGAAACAATATTAGGTTATTTTGTATCCTACTATATTGAGATTAACTTCTATATGGTTTCTTTTAGTTAATTTTTTGAAAGAAGGTGGTTATATTTGAGTGTACTAACAAGTAAATTTAAGGAGGTATTATCCTCCGTTCTACCTATTACCAAAAT
>JAAYPX010000082.1 GCA_012519565.1 Clostridiales bacterium
ATCAAAGATTTTAGAAGGTAGATATTATTAGGGTTATATAAATATTATGTATTAAAATAAGGGGGGCAATAGAAGGTCATCAATATATAAATATAAACATTAAATAAAATCGCACATAGATAAATCTTTGATATCAATAATTAGTTATTAGTTACAGTTTTAACAAAAATGACAACAAGGAGATACATACAATGAAGTTTATAAGAAAAAAATAGGATCAAAGTTTAATTTTTTAATTATTATGATTATTCTTTATTTGTCAGTTGTTATAGGTTTTCTAGCTAGATCCCGGGTGGAAGATGCGATGATAGAGGTATTTAAAGACCGGGTATATGTTGTCTCTCAATTGGGATTAAAGATAATTGATGAAAAATATCCAGGGGAATGGTATATAAGAAATGATGAGCTTTACAAAGGTAATATTAAAATTAATGATAATAATGAGATATGTGAAGAAATTGGAGAGATAACTGGAGGCATCGCCAATATCTTCTTAGAAAATACAACTGTGGCAACTAATATTGTTGTTGATGGTGAGAGAAGAATTGGTGCTAAGGCAGATATTTCTATTGCAGAGCTTGTACTTGATAAAGGTGAAGAATATATCGGTAGAGCAGATATTTCTGGAAAAGAACTTTTTACTAGATATCAGCCCTTAAGGGACGGAGATGGCAAGATTATTGGTATGTGGTTAGTTGGCCCTTTCTCTAATTCAATATCTCGTCCAATAAACATAATTAATATCTGTATGTGTATGGAGTTTGCTAAATGAGCCTGATTCAACTACAGATAGTGCTGTAAGCTATTTTGAAGATTTGTTTAATCTAGCCCATGAATTAGATGTTCAAAAAAGGCCTAGAACATTTGCCAACATCATGATGGCACCTCCAGGGGTATGTAAGTGTTCCCATTTATGTGATATTATTACTTTAAACCGCTATTATGGTTGGTATAAAATGGGCGGATACGAAATAAGCAATGCAGAAAACCATTTCAGAAAAGAATTAGAACAGTGGGCTAAATACAATAAACCACTTGTATTTACTGAATATGGAGCAGATACTTACGCTGGCGAGCATAAGTTGCCATCAGTTCTATGGAGTGAAGAGTACCAAGTAGAATATCTGGATATGCAGCACCGCGTATTCGACTCTTATGATTTTGTAGTAGGTGAACAGGTATGGAACTTTGCAGATTTCCAGACAGTAGAAGGAATTATGCGTGTTAACGGAAATAAAAAAGGTATATTCACACGAAATAGACAACCTAAACTGGCAGCATATCATCTTAAAAAGAGATGGGAGAGCCTACCACTTAATTATAAAGCTTAAGTTATAGATTAATAAAAACTATAATAACTACAATATGATAAAGGTGCTCTTGCAAATGATATAAGGGTTACAGGAGTAGCCAAAAGCATATGCAAGAGCACCTTTAATATTAATTAATATATATTAGTCCTTAAGAAAATCTAGGGCAAATTGTACATGAAGTGCAGTACCATACTTTAGGTAATCCTCATCAATCTTAAACCTATAAGGCCATTTATCTTAGATTTGAAATCAAGATCGGCTTCTTCAGTTACGGGAAGGGCATCAATATCTGCTCTTAAAGCTATGGTCTTACCACTTTTATCACCTTTTAATGTGGCAATTAAAGAGGTGTTGCCAGCTTTTCTATATGGTGTTTTTAGTTTATCCAATTCCCTCATAATTTTTTCCTGGGTAATAAATTCTTGTCCGCTAAGTTCTGGATGTTCATGGAGTTCTCTACGAAAATTAATAATATATTCCTCAATAGCTTTTACCTTATCCATTATGCTTATCATATATTTCCTTCTTTCAATATCTATCATTTTTAATAGGTCAATATAATTATACAACAATCTGCAGTACCTTATATATTTTTAAAGTATTTTATAATAGCTATTAATAGTAATAAACTATTTCCAGATTCATATTCTGAATTTAAATTCCATGTTTCTTAACATATGATATTTATATCAATTTATACAAGAATAGGATAATTTTATATAATTTCTTTTTTAGTTCTATTATTATATCTATTCCAGTAACATTACTAGCCAAATAGCATATAATAAGCCATTATTATCATGATCCAAAGAGGGAAGTGATTGGTTGAAAAGCCTAAATCCAGATAAATTATCTCTTGAATATAGAGATGGTGCTAATGAGGCGGAGCCAAAGAATGGGCGGAGATATACATTGACCCATTCTGATTTAACGGCAGACCTATTTCTTACTATTGGCCAAGAGTATGCTTATGATAAGATTAGTGAATTACGGGACGAAGTACTCGGGGAATGGAGAGTAGGCGATGGATACGCTTTTCTCTATATAAGTGTTTATATCAATGGTCAAGCAGATACTGGAGTATCAGAAATGCGAAATACAATCTTTCGCCGTGAGCTGCCATTGGCTCTTAGGGCAATTCGGTATGGAGATCAAGTCTTTTATGACCTTTATCCTTCCTTAGATAAGGCACCTATATGGGTATATTTTGCTTCTCATAATCCAGACTATGCCCGGCTGGAGAATTGGGGCAGTATGGGGGAGTATAGAGGTCCTAATTTAGAACCAAGCATTATGTAGTAACTTTACAGCTTTTATAATTTCATTGTCTGTCAGAGTGGCATATCCCAATATAATAAGTGGTGGAGATTTATCTAAGAGGGGTTTTGTATAATATTTAGAGATACCATAGACTTTAACTCCAGCCTTATATGCCTCTTCTATAAGCTGGCTTTCAGACATATTATTATTTACTTTAATTAATAGATGTAGGCCAGCATCGGCTCCAAGGATTTCAATATCACAATCTAGTTGGCGAATACTTTTAATAAGTAATTCTCTTTTCTTTCGATATATGGACCTCATCTTATTTAAATGTCTTTCAAAATACCCCTCTTCAATAAATCTACATAGTATTTTTTGATCCATCATGGGGACTGGACATAGGATATAGGATAAATCTTCCTTATAGATATTAAGTAAATGCTGGGGTAAGACCATATAACTTAGCCGGATAGTTGGAGATAGGGATTTGGAGAATGAACCCATATATATTACCTTTTCATTATGGTCTAAACCCTGCAAGGCGGGAATGGGTTTGCCGCTGTATTTAAATTCACTATCATAATCATCCTCTACGATATATCGATTTTTCTGCTCTTTTGCCCAATCCAGGAGTTGCATTCTACGCTTAATTGGCATGATCTCACCTGTAGGAAACTGGTGGGCCGGCGTAATGCATAGAATATTTGCCCCTGATTTATATACTTGAGATAAGGGCATACCATCTTTATCGATATCAATTGTGGTAAATTTGGCTCGGTTAGCATTAAACATCTGATTTAATTTTTCGTATCCAGGATTTTCAATACCATATATAGTATCATCCTTAAAGAGCTGAAAAAGTATCTGAAATAGATATTCAGTTCCAGAACTAATAATAATTTGATTTTCGTTGCATATTACACCTCTGGAATGATAGAGATAGCTAGCCAAGGCATGTCTAAGTCTATAATATCCAAAAGAATCACAAGGGATGAGTAGTTCCTTATCATATTCATTGATTACCTCTCTCATTAGTTTTCTCCATGTGGAAAAAGGAAAAGAAGAAAAATCCACCCCATGAATTGAAAAATCATATAGAATAGATCGGTCTTTAGTTGACTTCTTGAGAATAGTTGGCTTTTTATCTCTGGTATTTGTTTTAATAGGTATTATATCACTTACATAGAAGCCCTTCCGTTCTACAGAACTTATGTATCCTTCTTCAATCAATTGAATATAAGCTGCTTGTACTGTATTTTGACTTAGATTTAGATATGTAGATAACTTTCTTTTTGATGGAAGCTTTGTACCAGGCTTTATATTACCCTCTTGAATCTCCTTTTTGATATGGGTATAAAGCTGCTGATAAAGAGGCTGCCTACTATCGGTTTCTAACACAAATGTTAACATTTCCATAGTTTTTCCCTTTCCTTCATCTAAACTGGTACCATCAAAATCTTAGGTTCTGATACTTTTGAGGTATTCAGATTTGTATTATAATACCCCATAATAAGTAAAAAGTCAAAATATATAATTCATGGATTGAAAATTACTTCTAAATCATGGACATTTCTTAGTTAATCTATTAGATAATAAATATTAAGATAGGAAGGGAGATTGAAAATGAGTAATCTTATTGAGTTAAAGGTAAATTATGATGAGAGATTTAAAGGTGGAGTTATTATGGATGTAACCACAACGGAGCAGGCTATTATTGCTCAGGAGGCAGGGGCTTGTGCAGTTATGGCATTGGAAAAAGTTCCTGCAGATATCCGCGCAGCTGGAGGGGTAGCACGGATGAGTGACCCCAAGGTAATAAAAAGCATTCAAGAGGCAGTCACAATACCAGTTATGGCTAAAGTACGAATAGGACATTTTGTAGAGGCACAGATCCTTCAATCCATAGATATAGATTATATCGATGAAAGTGAGGTGCTTACACCTGCTGATGATACTTATCACATTGATAAAAGAGAGTTTAAAGTACCTTTTGTATGTGGGGCAAAAGACCTTGGTGAGGCACTACGGAGGATTAATGAGGGGGCATCTATGATTAGAACTAAGGGAGAACCGGGCACTGGGGATATTGTTCATGCCGTACGACATATGAGACAGATGCAGAGGCAAATACGGATGCTTCTAGGGATGAGTCAGGATGAACTATATGAAGAGGCTAAGAGGTTACAGGTACCCTATGATTTAGTATGCTTTATTCATAAAAATGGAAGATTACCAGTGTTAAACTTAGCAGCTGGGGGTGTAGCAACTCCGGCGGATGCTGCCCTATTGATGCAGTTAGGTGCCGATGGAGTTTTTGTTGGATCTGGGATATTCAAATCAGGCAATCCAGCAAAGAGAGCCCGAGCTATAGTGAAGGCTGTGGAAAACTATAATGATGCTAAGATGATTGCAGAATTATCCGAAGACTTAGGGGAAGCCATGGTTGGCATCAATGAAGATGAGATTAAAGCAATTATGGCAGTAAGAGGAGAAAATAGTATTTAGGCATCTACAAAATCCATAAAGAATATGCTTCAGTAAGTATAATATTCAGAAAGGGAAATTCCAGTAAATATTAAGTTTTCAGTAGAAGAGGCGGTAAGAAATAAAATTAAATAAAAGCCTTTGTGGACTCCTATGGGCTATTAAAGGATAACTATCTATATGGTAAAAGGAAGGCTAAGATTTTAAAATTCCGTTTAGTACAGTTTAAGTGTACTAGACGGAATTTTTTTCAACTTGTCAATCCTTCACAAGTAATAAAAAAATGACATATCATATCATATTAGCACTTTTATTCCTGTGTTTTCAAGAATTCCGTTTAAATAAATAATGTTTGATAATGATGGGGGAGTGGTTATATGGAACTATCAATAAAAGAAATTATCGACTTGATATATAAGCGCTTAAAATTAATTTTACTATTAACATTTATTGGTGCTGGTGTTTTATTTACTATAAATAAATATGTCCGTAAGCCTATCTACACAGCGTCTGTTCAGCTATATGTAAATCCAAATGATGGCTCATCCACAGCTGGCTTGAATGAATTAAATTATGCACAGAAGGTGGTAGCGACTTATATTAATTTATTGCGAACAAATACATTCTATAGCCGTGTATTAGAAGAAACAGGTTTAGATTATACTGAGCAGCAACTGAGGGCCATGACCAATATACAGACAGTCAATAATACAGAGATTTTTCAGATAAGTGTATACTCCAATGATGCATCCGACTCTTATCAGCTTGTAGAAGCTATGCAGTATATTGCTCCCCAACTGATTAGTAATATCAAAGATAATGCCAAGATTAGTGTTGTTGATCCAGTAGTATTTCCTGAACAGCCTTCTGGACCAAATATAATATTAAATACAGTGCTTGGCGCTATGTCGGGCTTCTTTCTTGCCATAATATTATCCTTCCTATGGGAGTTAATAAACGTAAAAGTTAAGAGTAAAGAGGAGTTAATAAAAAGATATGATATCCCTATTCTAGGAGTTATCCCTAATTTTGATGGTATGATATCCAATAAACAGAGGTTATTACAGAAACTTCCTCTTGTTAAAAAGACTAGGGCCAACTATCAGTTATATCAGATGACTGATCAGAAAAGCAACTTTATTATCACAGAAGCTTATAAATCCCTAAGAACTAATCTGCTCTATGCCATAAGGAAAAAAAGTTGTAAAAAAATCCTGATTAATAGTCCTACTCCTGAGGAGGGAAAGAGTACTACTTGTACTAATATAGCTGTAGCAATCGCCCAGACTGGCGCAAGGGTATTGCTAATAGATTGTGATATACGTAGGGGAAGGCTTCATAGAGTATTTAATCTAAAAAGCACACCTGGATTAACTAATATCTTAGGTGGTATGAAAACAGAAAATGAAGTAATTCAATATACCTCCTACGATAATCTTAATGTTATAACCAGTGGTTCTGTTGCACCTAATCCAACTGAACTGTTAGCCAGTTTTCATATGGAAGAGTTAATTAAGAATCTGGAGAAAAATTACGACTATATAATCTTGGACTCAGCGCCTGTTAATCTGGTGTCAGATGCCTTAAGTTTAGCAAAATTGGTGGATGGGGTATTGGTTGTAGTAAGGGAAAATACCACTACCTACCCTAATATAGATACAGCCCTTGATAAATATGAACTAATTGAAGGTAGGGTACTGGGTTTTGTTTTAAATGGAGCTTCGCTCATGCAGGGATCTAATTCCAAATCTAAGTACTATTATTATCATAATAAAGATGATTGATATTCACACCCACATACTACCAGATATGGATGATGGGGCTCGGAGCATAGAAGAAGCTATTAAGATGACAGAGCTACTTTGGCAGCAGGGGGTAAGGGGGGCAGTATGTACTCCTCATTTTGATCCCTCCCAGATAGCACTAGACGAGTTTATCAATCGGCGTACCATAGCTATGAGCCTTATGAAAGAAGCAAAAATTCCACTGTTCCCTGCTAGTGAAATCTATCTTCATGAGTTTCTATTTTACTATAACAGCTTAGAAGCTGTAACTATCAACAATACCAGATATCTATTGCTGGAACTACCCTTTGATAAGAAATGGAATAACAAGATATATGAGATGATAGGAAATCTAATACTACATTTTGATATTATACCGATTATAGCCCATATAGAAAGATATCCAGCAATAAGAAGAAAACACATAGAAAGATTAAGAGATATAGGCTGTCTAATGCAGCTTAATACATCTTCTGTATTAGATAAAAAGCTAAAAAGAAAGGCATTAAATTATATTGGTTCTGGTCTAATAGATGTATTAGGAAGTGATTGCCATAATCTAAGCCACCGCCCTCCGCAGATTATAAAACCTATAGAAGAGATGAGAAAATATATAGGGAAGGAGAGATGTGATCTCTTAATTAGGCAATCAGATAGGTTAATAGAGGGCTTAGATTAGGCGAACCAATTTTAATTACTGGAATATAATGTACTAATTATATAAATGCGACAAAATTAAGCATTATTCGTATGCTTAAGGGGGCGAAGGTTTTGATATTAAAGAAAAAGCGAAGGGAAATTGTACTGTTTTTGGATTTGATTATATTAATTCTGGTGAGCATCCTTTTTTATATGATATTCCCAAACAATGTTAGTTTAGCCAATCAGAATTATTATAGTTTAATTATAAATATTTTTATACTTATTTTTAGTGGTATGATTTCTCAGTTTTTATTTAAAACCTATGATAGTTTATGGAGGTATGCCCAGAGCAAGGAATATTTGATGTTGCTGCTGGGGGGAATTACTGGCTATTTAATATATTTACTGATTGTTATTACAATTCCAGGGAATTCAATCCCTGTTCTATATACATTATCTGTATATTCAGTTTCCTTAATCGGGATGCTCTTTATGAGGCTATGTTATCGGCAGTATAGAAAGTATTATAGAACCATATATGGCCGCATTCCAATAGCCATAATTGGCGCAGGAGAAGCAGGAGTAAAGCTTCTTGAGGAGTTACAAAGTAATCCCTGAAGCAGATATTATCCTGTGTGTTTGATAGATGACAGTCCAGAGAAGATTGGCAAAAGAGTTCATAATGTAAAGGTACTAGGGCCGATTAGTAATCTTGAGAGACATTTACTAGATCAGTCTATACGAGATATAGTAATAGCTATGCCATCAGTAACTAAAGGAAGGCAAAAGGAAATTCTAGATATATGTGCTAAGGTTAAATGCCGAGTAAGAATTTTACCAGATAATTTGGCATTTATGAAGAACGGTGAGAAAAAAAGCCTTTGGAGCAATGTTAGAGATATCAGAATTGATGAGCTGCTAGCTAGAGAAATGGTTAGCTTAGATAACAGTGAAATTGAGAAATTTCTAAATAATAAGGTTGTCTTGGTTACCGGTGGAGGTGGTTCCATTGGTTCTGAACTATGTAGGCAGATAGCCAAAGCAAATCCTAAAGAACTTATAATCCTAGATAACTATGAAAATAATGCTTATGACATACAGCAAGAGCTGGTATTCAAATATAAAGCAAGTTTGAATTTAAAAGTAGAAATTGCATCAGTACGGGATAAAGAGAAGTTAAGTATCATTTTTGATAAATATAGGCCTAATATAGTATTTCATGCGGCCGCTTATAAACATGTTCCTTTGATGGAGGCTTGTCCAGAAGAAGCTATCCGTAACAATATCTTTGGTACCTATAATACGGTGATGACATCCCATCAGTATGGAGTAGAACGGTTTGTTTTCATATCTACGGATAAAGCGGTAAATCCAACTAATATTATGGGAGCCAGTAAACGATTTTGTGAAATGATCATTCAGAGCATGAAAGAAAAAAGTAAAACCGAATATGTAGCAGTACGTTTTGGCAATGTATTAGGATCCAATGGATCTGTTATCCCTTTATTTCAAAAGCAGATAGATATGGGAGGACCAGTAACCATAACAGATAAGAGAGTTGTCCGCTATTTTATGACTATAACAGAGGCTGTTGAGCTGGTACTCCATGCAGGATCCATGGCTAATAGTTCAGAAATATATGTGTTAGATATGGGAGAACCAGTAAAAATTATTGATTTAGCAGAAAACCTAATTCGCTTATCTGGATATATACCCTACAAGGATATTGACATTATAGAGGTTGGACTTCGTCCTGGAGAAAAACTTTATGAAGAGATATTAATGAATAATGATGGGCTGCTAGCTACGGCAAATCACAAAATATTCATAGAAAGTCAGGAGAGTATTTCACAAGAAGATATTCAAGATAGGATAGATATACTTACCAAGGCTCTAGCGAGCAAATCATCATCTGAGATAAAAAAGGCCATGAAAAAGGTGGTAAACACCTATAAGGATCCTGATGAGGTCAATAGGGCAATAAGTGAATATCTTAGTGATTGATTATATAGACATATTTATCATCTTGTTACCATGAAAGGGTTGTTATAAGAGTGCAATATATAGATTTTAAGAATAAAGCTGATAAGATAATTGCATTTATCGGATTAATAATTACATCACCACTTTTAATAATCACAGCTATTACCATAAAACTAGATTCAGCTGGACCTATTATTTTTAAACAAATGAGATTGGGATTACATGGAAAGCCCTTTTATATGTATAAGTTCCGGTCCATGTATGTTGGGGCTGAGAAAAAGGGTGTCTACAATAGGAAAGGAGACCCCAGAGTAACTCCAGTAGGTAGATTTATACGTAAAACTTGTATTGATGAATTACCCCAGTTGATTAATGTTCTTAAGGGGGAGATGTCTTTGATTGGACCAAGGCCGGCCTTAACTTATCATCCTTGGCCCTATGAAGAATATTCTAAAGAACAGAAAAAAATGTTTTTAGTTAAACCAGGTATTACTGGATGGGCCCAAGTCAATGGTAGGAAGGAAGTAGAGTGGAATAGAAGGATAGAGATGAATGTTGAGTATGTTCATAAGATGTCTTTACTTTTTGATATTAAGATTCTTATAAAAACTATTGTTAAAGTAATAAAAATGGAGGGGAATTTAAATACCAAGGAGACAGTGAAGCCTGGTGGGCATTAAGGATTAATAAAAATAAAAGGGGAAGTCCTATGGCATTAAAGCTAATGTTTATAACCAATGATAAACATGTGGCTAAAATTGCTGAAAGAAACGGAGTTAATTGGATCTTTATTGATCTTGAGATAAATGGCAAGTTAGAACGCCAAGGGCACCTGGATACTGTGATATCAAGACATAATATAGAGGATGTAAAGAACATAAAGTCGGTATTAACAAGATCCCAATTGTTGGTACGAATAAACCCTATATATAAAGGGACCGAAGATGAAATAGATAAGGTAATCGAGTATGGAAGTGATATTATAATGCTTCCGTATTTTAAAAGTAAAAATGAAGTGGAAATGTTTATTAATTATATAAATGGAAGAGCAAAGGCCTGTTTACTACTGGAGACCCGGGAGGCTGTAGTTAATTTAGATACTATATTATCCATACCTGGGATTGATTATATTCATATTGGGCTTAATGATTTGCATCTAAGCTATGGCATGAAGTTTATGTTTGAACTGATAGCTGATGGTACAGTCGATAGGCTGTGTCAGAAGATAGGAAAGTATAAAATACCCTATGGTTTTGGAGGAATAGCCCAGTTAGGAAGAGGAGATTTAAAAGCAGAATATATTTTGGGAGAACATTATAGGCTGGGCTCATCTATGGTTATTCTATCTAGGAGCTTTTGTGATGTCTCTAAGGTAAATGGTCTTAGGGAAATTGAAGAGGTGTTTTATCATGGAATTAGGGCAATTCGGGAATTGGAGTTAGATTTAAGTCATAGGGATAGGGCATTTTTTGAATGGAATAAAAAAATAACTAATGAGAAAATAGATGAAATTACCAAGAGACTAAGAAGTAAATAGTATGACGCCAGGGGCAGCTAGCAGGAGGTATTTGTATATAATAAGAGATTTAAGGAATTTCTTACTATATATAAAATATAGTATAAGTAAAGTAAGTAATGATGGAGGGGAAGTCATGAAAGATATCCTGTTAATAACTAACTACTGGCATTTTGAAGATGAGAAGGCCAGTAGCAGATATTTTACTTTAGCTCGTATGATAGTAGAAGCAGGAATGAAACTAGAAGTAGTGACTTCTTCTTTTTATCATGGAACGAAAAGACATAGGAATTACTCAAAGCAGGTTTTGGCTTCTTACCCTTATAAAATAACCCTAATAAGTGAACCAGGATATAGTAAAAACACCTCCCTAAAAAGATTATTCAGCCAATGGGTATTTGGTAGAAAGGTATTGAAATATGTCAAAAAAAGACAGAAGCCAGACGTGATTTATTGTGTAGTGCCTTCCATGGAAGTCTCAGACTTAATAACTAGATATGCAAACAAAAATCATATTAAAGTAGTCCTTGATATTCAGGACTTATGGCCAGAGGCCTTTAGGATGATAGTACCCATACCATTTCTCAGTAATATTTTATTCTACCCCTTTAAACGAAAGGTAGATGGGATTTACTCTAGAGCCGATGAGATAGTTGCTGTGTCACAAACCTATGTAAAGCGGGCTATTAGATATAATAGCAGATGTTTAAGGGGACATTGTGTTTATCTTGGTTTAGAACTGGATAAATTCGATCTTTATATGAATAAACCTAACAAAATTGAAAAAAAAGAAAATGAAATATGGATAGTCTATCTTGGAACACTAGGATATAGCTATGATCTTATCAGTGTGATTGATGCCATATCCCTAATTCAGAACACAAGCCATAGTAATATTGTATTCCAGGTTATAGGGGATGGACCAAGGGGTAGGGAATTCAAAAGATATGCAAAAAGAAAAGGCGTCAGGGCAGTATTTACTGGCAAGCTAAACTATCCAGAAATGGTAAAGAGATTATGTAGATGCGATATTGCTGTCAATCCTATAGATAGGAATTCTGCAGCCAGTATAATCAATAAGCATGGGGATTATGCCGCAGCAGGATTACCAGTAATTAACACCCAAAGATCCTTAGAATATCGGAGATTATTGGAGTCGTATAATGCTGGGCTTAATTGTAAGCTGGGAGATACTAAAGATTTGGCTGATAATTTATTGCTGCTAATTAATTCTAAAGAAGCAAGACTTATAATGGGCAGAAATAGTAGGAGCTTGGCCGAAGATAAATTTAACCGAAATGAAACTTATAAAAGGATTATAGATATTCTACAAGATAATAAAGATCTTAAGTAGCTAAGTGCTTATTAGCTATTAAGATAAAAAATATTAATGGAGGTGATTTAATGAGTGATATAAAAGTTTCATTTATTATTCCTGCATACAATGTGGAGGCTTACATTAGAGATTGTCTTGATAGCGTTTTAGCCCAGAAGATTGAGAAGGAAATTATTGTAATCAATGATGGCTCAACCGATAGAACAGGAGAGATAATCCAAGAGTATGCTAAATCTTACCCTTGTATCAAAATAATTAATAAGAAGAATCAAGGCCTATCCAGCGCCCGCAATGACGGAGTTGCAGTTGCCAGGGGAGAGTACTTATGTTTTATAGATGGAGATGATTACTATCTTAAAGATTTTGCTGGTAAGTTCCATGTATTATGTAAGAAACATAAATTAGATATTATAAGGGGCTGGTATGCAAAGATTTATGATGATAGATGTCAGATGATAATCCATCCAGTAACATTTATTAACAAACCAATGAGATCCTATGATTATCTGGTTTCATCGGTTAAGCAAAAAGCCATGGAAGTGGTATCCGTAGTTGGCTTTATCAAAAGAGACTTTTATATAAGAAATGGATTAAATTTCCTAGAAGGACTATATTATGAAGACCAGCTATTTTATCTTAAAATGCTATTAAGCACAGGAAGATGTAGAATTATGCAGGTTAATGAATGTTTTTATGGATATAGAATGCGAGAGGGAAGTATTACCCGAACTCCTAACAGAAAGAAAATGTATGATTTAGTTAAAATCATGAGGAAGCAGAAATTCTTTATAGATGATTTAAATTTAAAGGATGAATATAAAAAAGCTGCTAATAGGGTAATGTCAGGTACAATGAACCATCTAATCTCACTTTATCTTAGGCTTTCACCTTATGATCAGCGCATGACAAAAAGGGCGGTTCCATATGGACTAAGATTTAGGGCCTTAAGATACTCCAATAACCCTAGGGAATTTATCAAGACTTTTATTTTTATATTAAGTCCTCAGTTGCTTATTAGATTGTTTAATAAGAAAATTTAATAAATTGAAAAGGTGAAGATAGTGATAAAATTAAGTGTTATTATACCAGTATATAATGTTGAGGAGTATCTAGATAAGTGTATCAAAAGTGTTCTAAATCAAACTTTTTCTGGCGAATTAGAAGTTATATTGGTTAATGATGGAAGTACCGATAAAAGTCCTATGATATGTGATAAATATGCCTTAATGGATAAAAGAATTAAGGTAATCCATAAGAAAAACGGAGGACTATCTTCTGCTAGAAATGCTGGAATAGATGTGGCAACTGGAAATTATATTGCATTTTTAGATTCTGATGATTTTTGGATTAAAAATACAATCAATAATTTTGTAGAAATAGCTGAAAAAACCAGTGCAGATATCTTAGTTGGCAATGCCGTAAGATATATCCATAAAGAAAGTAGATATACTTCCTATCCTAATAATATTAAAAATGAAGTAAAGATAAAAAGCACACGGAATAAACTATTATATATACTAAAGCCCCAGAATAGATTCCAATGGCATGTATGGAAATGCATTTATAAGGCAGATTTAATTAAAAATAACAAGCTATATTTTAAAGAAGGTTTATTATTTGAAGATGTGGAGTGGCTACCGAGAGTTCTTACTTGTGCTAATAGTATTGAGATTGTAGATAAAATCTTTATAGCTTATCGGTATCAAAGGCCTAATTCCATAACTGTAGATCCATCTAAAACCATAAGGCGGCTGATGGATATGATAAGGGTAGTAAATAGCCTATCCATATACTTTAAAGACATGCCAATAGATAAGGAGCTAAAGAAGCGCTTTTATATTAACTTTTCTGAAATCTATACCTATGTTTTCTTAAGACAGGTCCTAATTAAAGATATATGTTCTAAGAGATTGCTTAAAAAACTATCTTATTATATAAATTACTATCAGGGTAAATATTCAAAGATACTAAAAATTATGATTAAAATACTGGGATATAAGAATACTTGTATGTTAGTTAATAAGGTTGGCTTAATTTGCCTATTTATTAGGAGTAAGAAAGGAGGTTATCTACCAGTATCATGAAAAGTAGGGGGAATGGCAGTTCTTATCCCAGGGTTTTAGTGGTAAGTTATAACTGTTTTTCATTAAGTGTTAGCACTGGAAGAACTCTAGGTAATTTATTCTGGGGCTGGGATAGAAAATCAATTGCACAACTGTATATGAGCAATGAGATACCAGATAATGATGTTTGCTATAAGTATTATAGGGTTACTGACTTAGATGTTATTAATGCTCTGCGAAGGAAAAAGACATCAGGAGTTATTCATCTGCGTAAATATGATTTTATGAATAATAAGTATGATGATAAAGAACAGGCTCTTTATGTTAAATTAAAAGAAATGAAAGAAAAGAGAAAGATAAGGATGAAATTGTACAGATCTATCTTGTGGAATTTAAGTTTGTGGAAATCATCTGACTATTATAGATGGCTAGATAACTTTCGTCCGGAAGTCCTTGTAGTAATGGCAGGGGAGAATTATTTTGTTGATAAAGTAGGTCTTGAAATATCTAAAAGATTTAGAATACCCATGGTTGTATACAACTGCGAAAATTATCAATTTAAAGACTATAGTGTCCATGGTCTTCATGGAATCTTATTTCAAATACTATTAAATCGCTCTTTTAAGAAGCTCATATCTAAGGCCAACCATGTGATATTCTCTAGTCAAGCTCTTATGAAGCTTTTTCAGAAGAGATATAATCTTAAGGCTAGTGTTGTTTATATATCATCGGTTTTAAATAATTGTTATATCAACTTCCCTAAAAAAATCTTAAGAATTTCTTATCTTGGAAATATTGATGGTAGATATGATTCTTTAATAGAAATAGCCAAAACCATAAAAAAGATAGATAAATGCTTAAGCCTAGATGTATATGGGAATATCCATAGTCCTATAGCAAGATATAAAATCAAGAACTGTAGTGACCTAAATTATTATGGCTTTATTAATTACAATGAAGTATTGGAGATTATTTCCCAA
>JAAYPX010000009.1 GCA_012519565.1 Clostridiales bacterium
CAATTGTATACTATTTAGCTGTATTATTATAATCCCACAAGTATGTTGAGCTTAGAGTGGCTGAAATGCAAAGTGGGCTAAAGCGTCAAGTAGGCTACAGCCTACTTGAAAAATAGCGGCGATGGTGCAGTGAAAATAATACTGTCAAATCTATCCAAAATCCCCCCATGACCAGGAATCAAATTACCATAATCCTTAATGTCATGGTTTCTTTTAACTGCTGATGCAGCAAAATCCCCAATTTGAGCGATAATACTGGATGCTCCACCTATAATTGCAAATGCCAATTGAGGATTAGATATATCAGTTATACTATCCTTAAAAAACGAAGCATATATAAAGCCTATAAGAGCTGCTCCCACAACTCCACCTATACTGCCTTCCACTGTTTTCTTAGGACTTAATTTAGGTGTAAGCTTATGCTTGCCAAACAACATGCCTGTACAGTAGGCACAGGTATCTGACCCCCAAGCTCCAATGAATATAAGCCATACCAGTAAAGATCCATCTTCTAACATCCTTACCTGATATATATATGAAAGCATTATACTAACATAGAATAAACCAAAGTATACAATTGTAATATCTTCAATCTTGTATTTAGGAAAAGTAAATACATATACCACCATTAATACCATAAGAAATAGTATAAAAAATGTCGTATAGTATTGGCTGTTATTAAAATATAATAGCAAATAATAAGTAAGACCAGCACAGTAACCAAGAATTGCTGGTAAAGTTAGATGCTTTTTAACGCTACGATTTAATTCAGCCATACCAATTACAGAAATAATGGCAGTCGTGGTAAATAATAAATTCCCACCTATAACCACTAATGTGATTGTAATTACCATAAGGATGATACCACTTAATAATCTTGTTTTAAACATAGTTACCTCCACTGACGATATCTCATTCAGATATCGCACCAAAGTTTCTTGTTCTACTATTATAATATTCAACTGCCCTTAACAGTTCTTTTTTATTAAAATCAGGCCATAAAACATCCGTAAAATAAAACTCTGTATATGCCATCTGCCATAGTAGAAAATTTGATAATCTCTGTTCGCCACTGGTACGGATTAACAAATCAGGATCAGGTATGTCACTGGTATCCAAATACTGCATTATTATATTTTCATCTATCTGGTTAAGTGCTAATCTATTCTCTAGCACATCTTTAGATATAGATTTAATAGCACGTATAATTTCATTCCTACTACCATAGTTTATAGCCACTTGAAAATTTAGCCCTGTGTTATTCTTTGAAGCATTCTCTAACTTGGCTATACTTTCTTTAATATCTTCTGAAAGTCCTGATTTATCACCTAAAATCCTTACTCTAATATTATTTTTTTCACTGGTTTTAATACTGGTTTTCAAATAATTTCTTAGAAGTTTCATAAGGGCATCTACTTCTTCTTTTGGCCTCTTCCAGTTTTCCGTTGAAAAAGCATATACTGTAAGATATTTTATTCCAATCTCATAAGCATCTTCACAAATTTTCTCTACAACCTTACTTCCTTGGGTATGACCATAATTTCTTGGCATCATTCTCTTTTTTGCCCAACGGCCATTTCCATCTAATATAATTGCCACATGATTTGGTATAATAAGGTCTTTTTCCTTCATATCTTTCTCCTATTTTATATATAAGATAATTATAACATAAGTCTGTCCCAAAACTTAACAAGAATTTGCACAGAATAAGAACATTCTTATTCCTACTAGCAATAGACACTGAAGTTTTGGGACAGACTACTCAATCAACTATAAAATCAAGAACGCACTAGCGTATATTATATCATTAAACTGTAAGTATTTCCTTGGATTTATCTTCCATAATTTTGTCAATTTCGTCAATATATTTATCTGTTAATTTTTGAACCTCATCCTCTAAGCGCTTATACTCATCCTCAGAGATTTCACTGGCCTTACTTTGCTTCTTAAATAAATCATTGGCTTCCCTTCTGATATTTCTTATAGCAACCTTGGCAGTCTCTGCCTTTTTCTTAACATCCTTAACCAGTTCTTTTCTTCTTTCTTCTGTCAGCTCGGGAAACACTAAACGAATTACTTTGCCATCATTACTGGGTGTTATTCCAATATCTGAAACTAAGATTGCTTTCTCTATATCCTTTATCAATCTACTCTCCCAAGGTTGTATCTGGATCACTCTTGCTTCAGGTACTGATATATTAGCAACAGCCTGTAAAGATGACAATTGACCGTAATAATCAACTCTTATCTTATCCAATATATGTGGATTAGCTCTACCAGCACGGATGGTAGTATACTCCTCTCTTAAAGAATCAATTGATTTTTTCATTTTCTGAATAAATTGCTCTAACTTTGCATCCATTACTATCCCTCCAGTTCATTATCTAATATTTTTATAATATTTATATGGTAACTCTTGTACCATTGGATATTCCCTTAGCAGCATTAACAATACTGTTATCTTCATTTAGGCCAAATAGTAAAATAGGCATCTTATTCTCTAGACATAGAACAACTGCAGTTAAGTCCATAACTCCTAATTTTTGATCCAAGACACTCTCCATAGATATTACATCATATTTTTTAGCATTAGGATTCAGTTTAGGATCACTGTCATAAACTCCACTTTCAGATTTAGCCATCAAGATAATGTCACAATCCAGCTCAATGGCACGAAGCACAGTTGCTGTATCAGTTGAGAAATATGGATGACCAGTCCCACCAGCAAGAAAGACTACTCCTCCTTGTTTCATAGAGTCTAATGCACTGTCTTTTGAAAACTGCTTTGTCATAGTTCCACATTGAAAAGGGGTATAAACTTCAGTTGACATTCCAACATGTCTAAATATCTCTGAAACATATATGCAGTTCATTACAGTTGCTAACATACCAATTTGGTCAGCCTTGGTTCTATCAATTGTCTTACTGCTTCTACCTCTCCAGAAGTTACCACCGCCGATAACAATACTCACCTGTACTCCGTCATCGACTAATTGTTTCACCTGATTGGCTACACCAATGCATATATCTTCATCAAATCCGGTCTTCTTATCTCCGGCCAATGCTTCGCCACTTAATTTTATCAATACCCGATTATATGCTTTCATTTTGCTGATTCCTCCGTGAGTAAATAAATTAAACTTTCTTATCTATAATAATTTATCATAAAATTAAGATTTTTACTAGGTGTAAATTAAAATCCAACACAAAAACCAATACTATACTATATATCTTATACTTATTTTACTGAGCTAGCTCTAATTTGCTGAACTGGCTTTACAGTATTATCTAAAGGTAGCAATTCAGCCCCTTCGCTAATCAATTCTTCTAATAACTCAGGTAAGGAATCCAATGTTGCTTGCTTACTCTTCTCATCATGCATTAAGATAATGGCTGACTTCTTATTATCAATACCATTCAATACATTCTCTATCAGTTGTTCCTTGGTGTATCCTAAACCAGAAGCATCTCCACTATCCACATTCCAATCGAAATATACTACAGATTCATTATTTAAAAATCTAATGAAATCTTCCATTCCATACTTATTTACTTTATTATAGCTGCCTCCAGGAAACCTATAGATATTAGGTTTATATCCAGTAGTATCATATAACAAGTTCAATAGTTTTGTAAAGTCTTTCTTAAAATCTTCTAAGGAATTGTATATAGTACTATACTTATGGGAAAACGAATGCATTCCTAAAGTATGCCCATCATTAACAATTCTTTGATATATACTTTTTGACCATGTATCGGTTTTTCCTATAACAAAGAAAGTGGCCTTCACCTGATAATTTTCTAAAACCTCCAAGATCTCCTCTGTTATAGGGCTGGGACCATCGTCAAAAGTTAAATATATCTTTTTGCCATAATACTTCCCATCTACCTTCCTTGTTAAGGGATCGTAAATCACTGGTCCATCTATATGATCATCTTGGACATCATTATTTGCTGGGGTGTCATCAGCTCCTTTAATGTCCTCCCTACTTTGTTCTTGTCCCTTATTATCAGATGTTATGTAGTCTCCATCACTTGTATCTATATTATCTACTTGCTGTTTATCATATAGCTTCTCATTGTCTATATCTGATTTTATAATATCTTCCTTTTCATCCTTAAGATTAATATCTATTGTTTTGTCCTTATGTAACCGAGTATTATCAGGTTCTGCCGCAAATGCATATTTCTCATTATTAAATAACATTTCGCTGTAATATCCATCTTCATTGACAACACTCATTAAAACATTCACTTGTTTCTGTAGTTTTGAAATCCGAAAGAATAAGACAGTACAAAGTATAGTAGGAAGAATAGAAACTATTAAGATTAAGATTAAGGTTAGTGTTATGGTTCTATTCTTTTTTCGTCTTCTATTATGTCTATTCACTTCTGTATTGCTCAGCAAGTCCTCACCCCTAGTATGTTCTTACCTTTATTTTATCATATTATATGAATAAATAACAGATAATTTCTAAAATTTAAGGGGTTTATTAATTAAAGGTTTCCCCACTTATATTTCTCTCTTTGTTTATAGGTAGCAATTTTCAGTACCATATAAGCCAATAGGCACAAGAGGGGCCCCTGTCATTGTTGATAAATGATTACCTTACTCTATTGACTTTGTCTGTTAGACCAAATAATTGTCCTGACAGTTATATTTTAGCATATTACATCAGTATAACAAGTTATATTTGGAAATAAGTACAATAGTGACCTAAATGGCACAGAAAAAGAGGCCCTAAAATCCCGTAAACAGCATATATGCCACTGTTACAGACCTTTAGAGCCTCTTATAAAATCATTGTAAAATTATATTAAATTAATATTACTGTCCCATCTGCTTTGCAACTTCTTCAGCAAAATTTTCAGCTTTTTTCTCTATACCTTCACCAGTTTCGAAGCGTACAAATTTCTTAATTGTGATATCTGCTCCCACTTCTTTTGATACATTAGCAAGGTACTGAGCTACAGTTAAATCACCATCTTTAACATATACTTGTTCTAATAAGCAAACTTCCTTTAATTCTTTATTTAAACGTCCTTCTATCATCTTCTCAATGATATTCTCAGGTTTCTTAGAATTGGAAGGATCATTTTGAATCTGTGCCTTTAAGATCTCCTTCTCATGCTCAATATACTCAGCAGAAACTTCTTGTCTATCAATGTACTTAGGATTCATAGCTGCAATTTGCATTGCAATATTCTTAACTGCTTCCTGTACTGTATCATTATTAACGCTGCTTTCTACTTGCACTAGTATACCAATTCTTCCACCACCATGAATATAGGAAACAACAAAACCATTATCAGCAACGATTTTTTCAAATCTTCTGATGTTCATATTCTCGCCGATTATAGCAATCATAGAGGCTAATTGCTCCTTAACAGTTTTGGATGTGTCTTTTTCCCATTTTTCTTCTAAGAATTCATCTATATTGGAAGCATTAGTTTTTGCAGCTTGAGCTACAACTTCTGCAACAAAGGTCTTAAATGTATCGTTTTTAGCAACAAAGTCAGTTTCACTATTAACTTCAACTATAGATGCTAATTTGCCATCTTCAGTAATGAAAACATCAACAATACCTTCAGCTGCTATTCTTCCTGCTTTCTTTTCAGCTGCTGCAAGTCCTTTTTCTCTTAAAAACTCAACTGCCTTGTCCATATCACCATCGGTTGCTGCCAATGCCTTCTTGCAATCCATCATACCAGCGCCTGATAGTTCTCTTAACTCTTTTACCATACTAGCTGTAATTGCCATTATTTATACCTCCATATTCTATAAAGCAGTTAAGTACGAGAATATACATTCCGTACTCTGCTTTAGTTTGTAACACCATAAATATATAATTTACATTATTCAGTAACTTCTTTATCGATATTAGCTGCTTCCACTTCCTCAGAAGCTTCATCATCAGTTAATTGTACGCCTTGATTTGCTTCTATTACTGCATCAGCCATTTTTGATACAATTAATTTAACTGCTCTAATTGCATCATCATTACCAGGAATAACGTAATCTAATTCTTCTGGATCACAGTTAGTATCAGCAATTCCTATTAAAGGAATACCTAGAATATGAGCTTCTTGAACACAGATTCTTTCTTTCTTAGGATCAACTACAAATATAGCATCTGGGATAGCTTTCATCTCTTTGATACCGCCAAGATTCTTGTCTAGTTTCTCCCATTCCTTCTTAAGCTGAATAACTTCTTTCTTAGGAAGTACATCAAATGTGCCATCCTCAGCCATTTTCTCTATTTCTTTTAATCTTTCAACTCTACTTCTAATTGTCTTAAAGTTGGTTAACATACCGCCCAACCATCTCTCATTAACATAGAACATACCGCAACGCTCTGCCTCTGCCTTAACAGCATCCTGAGCCTGCTTCTTAGTTCCAACAAAAAGAATTGTACCACCATCTGCTACAATGTTTTTAATAGCCTTGTAAGCTTCATCAACTTTAACTACAGATTTCTGTAAGTCGATAATATAGATACCATTTCTTTCAGTATAGATGTACTCCGCCATTTTAGGGTTCCATCTTCTTGTTTGGTGACCAAAGTGTACACCAGCTTCTAATAATTGTTTCATTGAAATAACACTCATTATTTTTCCTCCATTTGGTTATTTTCTTCCGTATACATCATATTCTATATAAACCTACTGTAAAAACTCTAAGTAGGCACCCTATACAGAATCCATATACGTGCTCTTTAACGTTGTGATTATAACACAAAAGATTACCTGTGGCAAGTATTAATTTGACATTTTTTCTTTTGTTATAACCTTAATAATATCATCATAGGTAGAGTTTGCCGATAAAGTATAAGTGCCTATTCCAATTACCTTATCTTTACCTACTTTAACTATATATAAATTGAAATCTTTAGCATCTTCAATAAGGCCGATTTCCTCCAAGATAATAGACACTTCTTCGCTGGACATCCCTTTATCTATAGAAAATGTAATAACATCATCTGATGTATTATCATTATTCTTGTCTGTATTTACTGATTTATCAACATTTTCTTGTTCTGATTGATTGACCAAATGGCCATTACCATCATCTATCTCATTTCCATTTTCTGCAATGTTATTATCATCGGAATTACCTGTATTATTCGTGTTATCTGTAATATCTGTATTGTCTGTTTTGTCAATATTATCTGCCCTGCCTAAACTATCTGTATTTTCTGTCTTACTTTTATCTTCCTCTGAAGCTTCTACATCTCCTAAGGCAGCTGGAGTTATAGTCTCATTATTTGTTTTAGTGTCAGTAGACGTTTTAGCATTCTCTAATAATTCATATAGGTCATCGGTTTCATCTTCTTTCATCACCATTCCTAGATCTATAATCTCCTGGTCTGAAAGGACTTTATTCCTGTTAACGATTGATAGTATAACGGTAGTTAATATTATACCTATCCCTAGACCTCTCAGGTAATATTTCAAGTTCATTAATACACACCAAGCCTTTCAAACTACTTAAATCCTTTATATAAATCAACTACCAATTTTACTTCTCCCTGTCCAATTCCTAGAGACTTGGATATTTCAATTATTGATTTACCTTTCTTATATTCTTCAAGAATTAGATTATTATGGTTGTTAATATCCCCTTCACTATCTTGATCAGATATTGTTATCTGCTCTTTCTTTTCACTAGCTTCCTTGTCCATATCGCTGACATATTTATTCTCATAAATTCTTTGGGAATTGGAATTAAACTCACTAATGGCGTTTTTTAATTGCTCTTCCTTATCATTTAGCATCTGATAAAGAAAAACCACTTCCTCATGATTTCTGTTTATTTTCTCCAAAACCTCATCTGAATACTCGCTAAGGGCAGTTATCTTCTCATTAGATAATTTGTCTAAGTAATTTTCAGTTGTTATTATAGTATTTTCACTGGCTTCAGCTAATATTTCATCAAGCCTATTTTTTAACCGTATAATTTCATTATCTGCCATGTTTTTAAAATTATCTAAATTATTATCAATATTTTTATCACTACTCTTATTGGATTTATCAATAACTATACTACTTACCACTATACAAATAACTCCCAGGATAATTAGAATAATTTCATATGCATTCATATCGCTAAATAGACCCCCAAATTTATATTAATATGTCAATTCCACCGGATTTAGCTGGTTTTGAGGTTTCCTTGTCATTTTTATTATCTTTTTTATTATCTTTTTTTCTGTTATAGCTTCTATAACCAGGGTAACTGCCATTACCTTTTTCTTTGGCATCATATCGAAATTCATTATTCTCGCTTTTAGCTGTTTGGGTTGTTTTCGTTCTCTCTTCTCTTATGTTGTCTTGAAGTTGTTTACTTATCTGAACTTGCTCATGATGACTTCTTTGACTTTCAATATGCTTATAATGGGATACCCCCTGAGATTTCATGACATCAATTGGTTTAAATGACATATCAATACCTCCTAATCATAACACCTCCAATACCTTATAATGGATGAATGACAATATCAGCCCTATCCTTTACAAGTCTACTGTGGTGTATGACATCTTTAACATTGTACACTGCACTAGAGATGACAATTTTCGTACCAGGATATACCACATCACTTATTTCAATTTTACCTTGGGAATTACCTTCAACTTCAGTTTTCAACTCTTCGTATTGTTTTACTGTATCATTTAACTGTTTTTCTAAATTAAGATTAGCTTGAACAACTTTCTTAATTAATTCTAACTGTTCCTTTTTTACTTGTACACCAGATGACATTTTCTTTCGAAACAATGATATGGTCTGCTCTATTTTTTCCCTTTCTTGGCGCATTTTCTCTATTCTTACTTCTAATTCTCTCAATTGATCAGTTCGCTGTGGATCCACCCCTACCTCCAAAACCGTATTGGTACCCATACTGGAACCAACAGTTTTAACGGATATAAGTGTTCCCGATCTTATTTCTCCTCCTGTTACAAAACCCTTTCTACTAGAAACAATTATATCACCTTTAGCTGATACCCTGCTATGAAGTATAGTTTCTGTGGAAATACTACCACTGGCAATAACTTCAGCATTTTCGATGAATTTAGATACAATGTTTCCATAGGCTTTTATAACACCCTTATTCATTCCCTGAATACCCCGCCTTAAAACAACATGTCCTCCAGCTTCAATATATGCTCCTTCAACAACACCATTAACTTCAATATTCCCTTTTGCTTTCACAGAGAAACCTGTAATGACGTTGCCCTTGATATAGACATTACCATCATAGTCGATATCCCCTGTAGATGCACCTACATCGGTAGATATCTCATATGTATTATGAACAAAAACTCTTCCATCCACCAGGGTAACATGTCCATCCACATCAGAATATAAATTAAGACCATCTTCCGAGATATGAATCATCTTACCATGTCTTAATGCTAGATTACGTACCTTAGTAGGTCGAATCACAGTACCATATACATCTATCCCTGGTTTACCAGTATCCATAGGTGTTAATGTGGCCAGTAAATCCCCTTTTTTGCATGGGCTAAACAAATCCAATTGATGAAAATCAACAGTTCCGTCTTCGTTCATCTTAGGTTTATAAGATATATCTGTGTTAAAGTGATAGGTGATTGTGGCATCACGGCCTTCTACGGGAGGTAAGGCTTTGGCAAAAATATAATCAGTACAATATTTCCTCTCCTCAATAAATTGAAGAATTGCCAATTCATCAAGCCCATATTTAACCCCTGAACGAACTAAGGTATCAACTATATCTTCCTTAGTAATTACTTTACCTCCTTCACTGGGAGGATAAAATCTACATCTTACATGCATGCGATCTTCAGGTATAAATATATCCATGCTTTCGTCCAGTGGAGAAATTGTAATACTGTTAAGTTTTACTTCAGTAATACCACTAAGATTAGCTAAAGTTTTTCCCACTGCTATCTTATCGTACTCATAGATTTTACTATCATATAGATAATCATTGAGTTCATCATAAATAATAGGCATACCTCCGTTTACGGCTGGTATTAACTTTAAATAAGTCCCATCATCCTTATGAACTATTTGAAAATATCCATTTCTCCCACTCATAATAATACCCCCCAATCACTTTTTATTTAACTAATAACTTATAAACAACTCCATATGATGCCCTAAGTTTTTTTTCATTTTCTGTAATGCCTTTGTATGCAATTGAGAAATCCTAGATTCAGATACTTCTAATATTGCGCTAATTTCTTTTAAGGTCAGTTCTTCATAGTAATATAAGATTATTACTTTTCTCTCTTTCTCAGTTAAGGTCTCTATTGCCTTGGTCAATATCTCTTTAAGCTCTTGCCTTTCAATTCTTTCTTCAGGTCTATCAAATGTTGCCATATGGATATTGTACTCAGACTTAGCTTCATTTCCCTGGTCCATGAACTCATCCAAAGACATTATATTAGTTACCTTTGTCTGATTAAGCCATACATCTAA
>JAAYPX010000083.1 GCA_012519565.1 Clostridiales bacterium
TACTTCTATATGAATATGAAACATTTTTTAATTCTATTAAACTCATATACATATCCCCTTCGATTTGTTTTATATTGAACAATTGTTATCTCTTTACTCCTTGCATGGTACTACTTTTCATCAGTGCTATAGCTGCCAATACAATCCCCAATAGATACATCACTATATATCCAACCAGTAAGACCCAATTAAATATGTCAATTATATTTACCTGGTTCAATATTAAAATTAGCATAGCTATTAGAAAGCCTAAGATACATAGCAAAAATTGCTCCTCTACCACATAGATAAGTATCTTCCACTTCTTCTTGCCAAGGATATGCATAAGCATAAGTTCCTTACTTCTTGTCTGCACAGCCAAATAGGATAAAATAAAGCCAATAACTCCTATTAGTATAAATATTAAAGGGAGCATCTTTGTTTTTAACCTTAGATCTACTTCTAGCCCATTAACTGCTTGACGCAGGTCCTGGTCTCTAATAGTTAATTTTAAAGGAACATTATGTTCAATGCCCTTAACAGAAAATCGGCTGACCATACCCATAGAGCTGGCTAGTTTACGGAGGGACGCCAAATCTTTGGTATTCTGGAGAAGGAAATCTACAGATGTAGCTGCTTTTTTATCATATAAGCCCCAATATATTCCCCCGTAGGGAGTCAAATCCTCTTGTTCACTAATAAAGTAATCTTCTATTACGTTCATAAAACCTGTTGAACCAACAATATAATCTCCCGATTGGAAACCCTCTCTTCTAAATGTATCATCTGCCAGATTAAAATCATCATAAACATAGCTTCCTATAACAGTAAAAGGAACGCAAAGCTCCTGTACTGCTTTCTCATATAATTCTTTATATCGTGCTTCTCTTTCTTTTTCTTCCAGTCCCTCTAAGTCCGCTTCAGCAATATCTATTGTTACAGCCTCACCTAAAAGCCATATAGTATCACCATGTTTTATTCCATTTTGCGCCCTCTGATTTAACTCTATAATACAAACAGCTTTGTCACCTCTTAGGTCCTCTTCCGAATACCCTTTTCCAAAGGTAACCTTTAGGTCAACAGGTATATCCCTGGTATCCTCCAAAGTTGACACGCCATAGATTCTACTTTGGTTTTTGCTATCATATACTTCTACTACTTCACCATCTATGTAGGAGTTATATGTCTTCCATTCTATATTTGGTAAATAAGGATAAGCCAAATATTGCATCTCTATGTCATAACTTTTGACAAAACCACTATTAGCCAGCTCTTCTATATAAGTAAAATCTATAGTAAATGAGTCATTGAGAAAATCTGTCGTTTCTATTAGAGCAGATACAGGAATGGTATCATAAAGGTGATCAATCTCAGTCTGATTCTTATGAATCAGTAGTTGATACTGGCAGAGGAAAAAGAAGAGAGCAGCTGTTAGCAAAATAAGTAATAAGGATTTTTTACAGCTTCTTATTAATTGTTTTGATATGTATTTTAAATTCAACTACCATAACCTCCTATTCATTTTCCGCCTTTGCCATTAGAAGTAGTGACTCTTTGGAAAAGCGATATATTACTACACTTCCTATAATTAACAGCAACACCAGCTCACCTATGCCAATAAGAACTACCTCTACTGGAGAAAATGCATCGTAGTCAACAGCTTCTTCTACCCAGTCATATTCTATATCTGGATCTTGTGGCCCCCAAAAATCGTTATAAAACATATCTGTATCGATAATGGTATTATCATCTACTAGTAAATTCTCAGCAAAAGCTTCTCCTGACTGCTCCTGATACATCTTAGCAAAATAATTCGGAGCTATAATTGATGCTGATATACTTCCTATTACTATTCCTACTATTCCTATTAGAAGTAAGCTTCCTATTAAGATACGGTTACATCTTCCTTTCCTCAGTCCTAATAACCGCATACATGAATATTCCTTCTTCTTCTTAGCTATAAAAAAGAATGCAGTTAGTAAAGTTACTACTATAAGTACAATAACAGCAAAAACCAGAATTAATAGGGCTGAATCCTTCATCCTACTAAGTGTATCTGCAACAAGATAAAGTCCTCCATCTATAAATGTAATCTCTAGATCCTCCATTGGAAAACCATCTGCTTCTATCTGTTTTAGGAACTCATCCTTCACTTCAGGAGATTTTAAAACAAAGGAAAATGCATTCCTTCGGTATGAATGTCTCTGAAAACTATATTGCAAATCGTCGTTATCATATTCATACGCCGATAAATCCCATGAAGTATCAGGGACAAAAATTGTATTATTATCAAAATAATAGGGGTCATTATAATTTCCATTATAACGCTGATAGATGCCTACCACTTCATATTCTTCTGGTGGTAGCATAAAGCTATAAACTACACGAGGCTTTCCTGTAGTTAAACTTATACTAGACGGTGAATAAGGTACATATTGTAAGCTTTTGTGGGCAGTTCCATCAGTTCCTAACATATCAGTTAACTGAATCGCTAATTTATTACCAATTTCTAGTTGGTTCTCAATAGCCATCTCTCTACTGATAATACATACTTTTCTTCCTTCTTGATATTCCTCTTTAGTAAAATCTCTTCCTAGAATTAGTTCCACTTTACCATTGTGAAAATCCGGTATATGTAATAAGTCCTTGGTATATAAGATTTGAAAACTATAGCCTACATGATTATATAAGTATGAACTGGCCAGAAATTGAAAAGGACTATTCATAAATGTTTCAGTGCTCATATCTTCAGATATTTTTTCATCTATGCTACCTTGTAAACATACACCATGTTGTGTATCTATATAATATTTACCGTTATGATTTCTTCTTAGTGCAATTAAATAACTTTCACCAAGCTTCATTCCATCAAAATCTGGATCCTCTGTAGCATTGATGATTATTTTGGTCTTATGTTGTATACATAAGGCATCTCCGACCTCTTCATAAAAACCAAACCACTTCTCCTTTACCTTAAAGTATTTATTTCCTTCATCATCAATGTCAGCAATGTCACCAATCCCTATAAACAGGTCATCGATCCAAAATGGCCCCCCTTTGCAAAGCCTTCTAACCCCAGGTATATAGCCAGCTAGGACTCTTCTTGCATCTACCACTTCTACATATTCAGAGTTAATAATTGGTAATATATCTTCATAAGAAAACAGTGTAGAATCCTTGCGGTCTTCCATAGGCGTTTCATGGGCTTTGATATAATAATTACTGGCCACTGCTACAGTGCCCACAACATCATAGGATTCATAGATAGAGTTTAACTCAGTCATACTTTTTCTAAACATCATAGATTGCATAATAATAAATATGGTAGAGGCTGATATAAGAAGAATGAATAGAATTAACTTGATAGGTTCTCGTAATAATTGTTTTAATGATAATTTCATGATTTTCCTCCTGGATATACAAAACCTTATATAAATTACAAAATATATTATCCATATTTTGCCTCGTTTGTCTATATTATTACATTTAAAAACGGAGAAATCAAGCAATATATTCCATTCATTGTCTACCTTAACCATTAAGAGTAGTGATTAGTTTCATGGGCTTTGATATTATAATTACTGGCCACTGTTACTGTATCCACAACATCATAGGATTCATAAAATTAGCACATCATTTTCTAGATGTGCTAATTTGAAATGCTAAATATTATATTACTATTTACTAATAGCTATTTGGAATAGCCACAGTCATTACACTTTTTAGTGGTACTATTGAAATCATGGGTTGTAATGTTATGATAACTATAACCATGGTTTTCGACTACTTTACATCCAGGAAATGTACATCGCCATATATGTGCATAGGTATAATATTTACAAAGTGAAGCTGAACCTACAATAGTTATATCGACTCGCTCCATAACCACATCAAAATAATCGTTGCAATTATGGCCCATAATAACTATTTTCCCACTAACATGACTAAATTCCTCATGTTCTGCATGTATAATTTCCTCTGCTGATACATACATTGGCTGAATTGTCCCAAGGACAAATGATAAAGCCATCATAATTACGATAACTTTTTTTAATAGTTTCTTCATAAGACATCCCCTTCCATTCTCCATATTTTCACTAAATAGTTGCATAAGATTTTAGTAAGTCAACTATTTGTTCTTAATATTAAATTATATGTCCATCTTCCATTCTAATAATTCTTGATGTATATTGGCATAAGTCCTCATTATGTGTGACCATTATAACTGTTTTATTATACTGTTTATTCAATTTATGTAATAAATTTATAACATCTAAAGATGACTTTGAATCTAGATTACCTGTCGGTTCATCGGCAAAAATAACCTTTGGATTATTTATTATTGCTCTCGCTATTGCTACCCGTTGCTGCTGACCTCCCGATAATTGTGATGGTTTGAAATTTCTTTTATTGGTTAAACCAAACTCTTCAAGTAGCATATCTATTTTATCCTTATAATCTACAATGTTCTTTTTATCTAAATGTAAAGGAAGAGCAATATTTTCTTCCACACTTAATATAGGTGATAAATTATAAAACTGAAAGACAAAGCCAAAATCTTTTAGTCTTAAATCTGCCAGCTTATCATTTGAATACTTACTAATGATATTACCATCCATAACGACTTCTCCATATGTTGGCCGTTCAAGACAACTCATCACATAAAGTAATGAGCTTTTACCAGCACCTGATCTTCCTATAATGCCAATAAACTCTCCTTCATCTATTTGAAGGTTAATATTTTTTAGTACCTCAACTTTTATGTTATCTTGATAATAATCCAATCCTACATTTTTAAGTTCTAGTATATTCATCAGTATCGGAGTTCAGTGCCCCGCAACTTAAGTCAGAGGAGGAGAACTCCACTACACCGCCTTTCTTTCTATAAGCAATGTTTTGCCTTTCTAATAGTTGTAACACCATATCTACTTCTATGGTAAATTCGCTTCCTATATTATCTTTTCATTGATGACTTCAACTTTATTTATTACTAAAATGCGCTTTATTATATAAAAACACAATAAGCCAAGAGTTATAAACAATAACATAAAGCAGGTAATAGCAATATTAAAAGGATAATATAAATGCAAATCAGCATTAAATATAGCACCCAGGCATTTTATAAATATAAACAAAGTTATATTTGACCCTAGCCCTCCTAAAATAAGAGTAGTGAAGAAAATTATTATTGTTTCATAGAATATCATTTTCCCAATACTGTAGTCTCTTGAACCTAGAACAGATAACATAGTCACTTCTTCTTTCCTTGCCCAAATAGATACAATATAATTATTCATCACAGAAAATATGACAAAACAGGAAATCATTATAAACATAACCTGAAAGATCTCTATTCCCTTTACAACATCATCTCTCCATGATACTCCAAAGTCCTCGACATTCATAACGGTATATTTATCATCTGCAAAAATATCTCTTGTAACTTGTACAAAATCTTCATCTGATATATTTTCATTTTTATTAGCAAATATCATTTTAGTTACAGACATATTATCTAGCTTGCTGATCTTATTTTTATCAATAAATATTAGTCTGCCACTATTGGTAAAACTCTCAAAAGACGCTACAATTTTATATTTTCTATTAGCCCCATCATGCTCCAGTTCTAACATATCACCCAGCTTGTAACCCTTTTCTATCATTATCTGCTTACTAACAAAACAATTATTATCATCACTTAGACTATTAAAAGTGAGTTTTTTATCAATTTTATTTAATTTTAGTTCTGTAAAATCCCCTATCTCCTTTGGCTCAATAGCAAAAATACGATAATTCTGCTGTGAGCCTTCATCAATATAATTATATACATCTAAAATAGTATAATCCTTGATTATGTCTTTATTGTCGATATGGTCTATCTTGGCAGTAAGTTCATCATCTGCCTCATTTTCATTACACAAGATCATATAATCATGATCGAACATAAGATCAACATATTCTTTAACAGACCCCCTGGCACTGGAGAACATTCCGTTCAGTGATATTATAATCAAGACGCCTGCAATCATAATAGATATTATTGTAGATGTATTGTTGCGATTATTCCTTATGTTTTCAGCTGCTAAAAGCAATTCAGACTTCTTATACTTTTTAGATAATTGTATTAGGATTTGATTTATTTTATTTATTGTATAAGGAACCACTAGTACTATTGAACAAGCAGAAATCAATCCTAGAACCACCATAATCATATAGATTATACCATCGTTATCGATATACATAAGAAACTTCGTAGAGGCTAATACGATACATAAAAAAACAATACCTAATAAGAATTTTATAAATTGCTTTTTAGTGTTAATATTTAAAAATTTTTGAGATGCACTATTTTTCATCGCTGATATCGGCGACAATTGAGCAACTTTTTTAATAGGCATATAACTGCCAATATAGGCAGTAAGTATTCCAATAATAAGGCATAAAAGAATGTAACTTGGTTTAATTGTAAAGAAGCTCTGAACATCTGATAAATCTTTTTCTGTGTAATAATAGCATAGACCTGCACCAACTAGAATTCCTAATAGTAGCCCAATAACTGTACCTAAAAAGCCCATGAAAATACCTTGACTAATAAAAGCACCTTTGATCTGTTTCTCATTAGCCCCGATAGTCTTAAACATGGCAACAGCTTTGATTCTTTCATGCATTCTTACATTGAATGAATTATAAATAATATAAATACTGCCTAAGAGAAAAATTGATAATATAGCCCATAAAGCCATAGAGAACGAGCTTAACTCTCTTTCTGCAGTTGCTTTGTCATCAAATATTGTTTGATATGTAAATAAATTAGGATACTCTTTATTAATCTCTTCTTTTACTCTTAATACAGTCTGATATTCCCTATCTTCTGTTATAATATTGATTTTATTGAATTGATCACTTACTCCCAGTTCACTTTGCAGTAAACTGGCATCTACATAAAATTCATAGCAAGGCTGCATCAAAAACCGATTACGTTTATATATGCCAACTACCTTAAATGCTTTCTCTTCACCATGTAAAGTTACAAGTATATCGTCACCAACCTTTATATTTTCTTGGTTTGCGACCTTGTTATCTACAAGCATTTCATATTTATTTGAGTTAAATTCTATTACTCTTCCTTCAACTATGTCTACATTATCGACATCAATCGCTTCTTGCAAGCAACCTAGTAGCCATAAACTTCTTGGATTATCTCCTATTTTCCCTTCAGTATTATATTCCAATTGCACATCTATATCTCTTACATAATCAATATCCAGCACTTTATTGATTTCTATTATGCTTAAGCTTTCTTCAGAAAAAACGGTAATACTAGACTTACCTGCATAATTATCCATAAGCCATGATATTCGCTTAGACATAGAACCATGTAATATTAAGATGCCCATTACTAAAGAAATTGATAATCCCATAATTACAATTATGATTATGTTTTTACTAAGCCTTGTTTTAAAATCTCTTTTTATATACTGGTACATTACATACACCTCATAAGTCATTTGAAATAGTATTGCTTGATGAAAAAACATTAATTTTCATAGTCATGAAGATAAATAAATTGGCTATATGTAAAAATGTAAAATTCCTTATATTAACACCTCGTAAAAATACATTAAATACTGCTAAAGTAATAATAAAATGGAATGCTATATAAAGTCCTTGAAATATAAATCTAACTTTTTTATACTTAAGTCCTATACTTTTATATATTAAGGAATAAATTAGTCCGTTAAATATTACTATAGTGGCATACTCATAAGATGATACTAGAGACAATATAATAAAAACAGCAATATTAATAATCTGTTGACTAGCAAATCTAATATCAGAACCTATATTATCCTTAATAAATATTTGCTTGAGAAATTTAATTTCTAAGCCTAATATAACTATCCATATTACTACTACCCAAAAAATCGGAACCTTCTTAAATATTGTGGTTAAACCGAATCTAATTAATAGACACTGTATGGTGGCAAATAAAATACTTGCCATTATCATCCCCAGTGATATTACTATTGCATTATTCTCTCTATGTACAATTATGTATCTTACTGCAAATATCATTAATCCTAAAAGCAGTGCAACTAATATAATCTTGAATAAGACTACATTAACTGCTGGCAAATATGTATCTCCTGCTATAATATACTGATATTGGCCTGATAAATTATTAATTAATGCTTGGTCCCCTTCCAGTGTAGCAATTAATGTCTTGACAAAATTCCCGGACATTCTTAAAGTTTCAACATCTATATTATCGATAACATCTCTTTCAGAATGTACTATAGCTTGTGTCATTTTTTCTGAGTTTATGGCTTTGATGCCGAAGGCAGCAATTCCTTTTTGATAAAAAGGGTTACAATCTGTGTTTGAAGACACAAAAGACATCTTGTAAAAATGTTGCAACAAAGAACTCACACCATTTCTTGCCCTATACCTTCTATCAAAACTAATATTAGCATCACCTGTGACATCTAAGCATGCCTTAAGCAAGGCCTGTGTCTCCAGGGATAGTTGATTGAAAGCCCCATTTCTTGCATATAACATTAGGGAATCTGCTTCATTATATCCAACTTGGTCCAATATAATGGCCATCTTGATTGAGTCTATGTCTTCAAAGTTCTTAACAAA
>JAAYPX010000010.1 GCA_012519565.1 Clostridiales bacterium
TTCGGAGTAATTTTGTCCAAAAAAGGATTGCCAATCCAGACTTTTTATAATTATTATATTATTAGGAGATTATATTAAAATAGTGGATCAATTTTTAATTATTTTTTTGAAAATTTGAACTAATTTTAGATTAACATAAACACACAATATTAACTATGTGAAAAGTTATGGATTTTAATAAATAAACCAAGTATAATATATGTTTAGATACATATTAACGACAAATAACGAGACCATAAATACAGCATAAAAGACAGAAAGACTTAGGTGACGAGATGTTTATTTCAAAACAGGAAATGCAAAGATTGTTAGATATTGAACGAGCTTATAAAAATACTTTAATTCAAATAGAAGAATTGTCCAGAAGTCAGACTGAAATTAGTAACCTTTTAAAGGCTAGACAACAAGAGATAGAAATATTAAATTCAGAAGTGACTTTTTATAAAAATGAAATAGCAAAATACAACGAGATTACAGAAGAAGTTGAAGCATATGTTCGTGACAAAGAGAATGAATTATCTAAACTTAATAGTAAAGTAAATCAATATGAGACTAAATTAAATGATAAAAATGATGAAATAGCAACATATAAACAAACTTTAGAAGAAAAAGAAAATAGTATAAAACATATAACTAATCTACTTAATGAAACGGAAGTAATATTTGCAGATAAGGAAAATGAAATAAATTTATTAAAAGAGCAAATAACAACTTTAGAAAATGAAAACAATTCAAAATTATCTGAGTTAAATAATAAAGTAAATCTTATCTCTTCATTGGAAGAACAATTGAAAAATGTAAATGAAAAATTTAATAGAAACAAAAAAGAACTAGAGATTACCAGGGCAAATTTTAAAAATGCCAATGACACATTGAACATAATCGAAACAGAAAATAAACAGTTGCAAAAACAACTTATTGAAAAGGAAGAAAAATTAAATAAGTTAAACGAAACCTTATCACATAAGGATAAATCCCTACATAATATCAATGAAGAATTAAAGAAAAAGACAGATGACTATAATCAGTTAAAAGCACTGTTAGATAAGAAAGACAAAGATATAGCCGCCCTTAACTCCAACATAAAAAATGGTGAAAATCTTATAAATAATCTTCAGAATGAAATTAAAGAACAGGTAAAAAACAATGCCAATTTGAAAACTACTATTAGTGATAAAGATAGCACCATTACCAGCTTAAATAAATCGATTGAAGATAAGGATAGCACTATTATAAACCTACAGAATAGGATTAAGGAAGAGGAAAATATTATTATCACTTTAAAAGCTTCTATTGAAGAAAGTGATGCTTCTATTACTAGCTTAAATAATATTATCGATGAGAAAGATAAGACCATCACTTGCTTAAACCAGGCTCTACAGGAAAAAGATGGGGCAATCCAAGAACTAAATAATTCTGTTGATGATTATAAAATTAACATTGATAATCTGAACAGCTTATTATTAGAAAAAGAACAGGAAGTTGAAATCCTTTCTATTAGTTTAAAAGACTGTAAAGAAAATAATAAGATTCTACAGAATAATATCAAAGATAAGGATAAAGCTATCGCTAACCTAAGCAATACTATCGATGAGAAGGATAAGGCTATAACTAACCTAAGCAATACTATCGATGAGAAGGATAAGGCTATAACTAACTTAAATACTACTATCGATGAGAAGGTTAGGGCTATAACTAACTTAAATAATACTATCGATGAGAAGGTTAGGGCTAACACTAATTTAAACAACATTATAGATGATAAAGATCATACTATTATTAGCTTAAATAATGCCCTTGAGGAAAAAGATAAGACTATCTTAGGCTTAACGGCTTCTATTGAGGACTATAAAGATGTAATCGATGATAGCAAACAGAATATCGAAAAACTTAATAGCTTGTTAATAGAAAAAGAGCAGGATGTTGAAATCCTATCAGATAACTTAAAAGACTACGAAGAAGATATTGAAGCTCTACAAAATAACATCAAAGATAAAGATAATGAAATCTCTATTTTACATAAAGATATTAAAGAAAAAGATATTGTTATCATTAGCTTAAATACTTCTCTTGAGGATAAAGACAATACCATCACAAGCTTAAAAAGTTCAGTTGATGATAAAGAAAATATGCTACTCTCCCTTCAAGATGATTTGGAAGAAAAGCAGAAAACCTTTACCAGCCAAATTAATGAGTTAGAACAAATGTTAAAAGAAGTAACTCAAAATAGAGATGAATTACAGGATGAGAATACCTCTGTTAATGAGCGATTATTAAAGCTCCAACAGAAAAAACAGGATATGGAAATCCTGTATGCCCAATTGCGTGATGAAATTAGTGAAAAAGATAAAATGATTTCATCTTTACATAATACCTTAGATAAGCAAAGTGCGGAGAAAGAAAATAGTATTGCCCAATTACAAGATAAGATATCTGCTTTATCTAAACAACTGAAAGATGTCATTGAGCAAAACAGGGAGCTACAACTAAGTAATAATAATTTGATAGAGACTATAAATAGCAAAGAAGAAATCATAAGGGTCAATAAAGATTCATTAGACAAAAAAATAATTGAAATTAGTCAATTAGAAGGTAAAATTCAAGAGTTAGAAGGGCAGAAAAATCCTTCTTCTGAAGCAATAAACTCCATGGTACATCTAGAAAAAGAATTACAAGAAAAGAATAAACTTCTGGATGATTATGAAACAAAAATCCTTGAGCTAATGATACAATTAGATGAATTAAAGCAAAATTAGGCAGATACATGTTTACTATAGATGTAGATTGGTAGCGAATAACAATAAAAGCTCCTTCCAATCATGAAGCAGATATATAATTCATGATTGGAAGGAGTCTTTTTACTCTAGTTTATCCACTCCGCCCAGATCAAAGGCCTCCCCCTCATTGCCTGTAACAAAGATCTCCTCCATGGAGAGCTTCTCAACATTACGGATGAAGATACCTTTTCTACAGGTCTTCTCGCATTCTGTCATCATTGCGGCAGTACCAGGCTCTGCATCCTCAGCAAATGATATATGGATATTTTTCATCTCTATCTCTTCTATCTTCTTCTCTGGCAATCCATAGATATAGATACCAGCTACATGAGCATTTTCGCATCGGATATTCTTAAAGGAAAGCTTACGAATACCAGGCGTTCTCTCATCCACAGGAAGTGGCTTAGTGGTTGCTACATATTCTGTCTTACCGTCCGGATCACAATAGTAGAAGCAATTTACAACAAAGGGCGTTTTAACTTGGTCCATATAGATATTATGGAATGTTATTCCATCTAAAACCGAATCCTTCCCTCTGCCCCTTCTAGTTTTAATGCGAAGGCCCCTATCTGTATCGGTAAAGATACAGTTTTCCACCATAATATCCTTCACTCCAGCTCCAATCTCGCTTCCAACAGTAACGGCTCCATGACCCTTTTCCATATGGCAGTGGCGAATACGGATATTTTCTGAAGGTGTTTTATACTTTTTCCCCATGTAGATCTTTCCCGATTTGATAGCGATACAATCATCTCCAACCGAGAAATAAACACCGATTATTTCAACATCCTTGCAAGACTCCGGATCAATTCCATCCGTATTATGGGAGTCTGCTGGAGACAAGATCTTTAGGTCAATAAATCTAAGCTTCGCAGAGAAATAAGGATGTAGATTCCAGCAAGGGGAATTGGTTATCGTTAAACCCTGCAAGGTTACATTCTTGCATTTATTTAAAAACATAAGCTTAGGTCTGGCGGCTGGATCATTCTTTCTCTTAGCGACATTCCACCAGTTGTCAAAGTTAGCACTTCCGTCGATGGTACCCTCCCCATGGATTAAAACATTTTCCACATTAATACCTGTGATAAGGCCAGCATAGCTATCTATAGGATTACCTTCAAAAGAACCCAACAAATACTCAGTTTCCTCATCATAGCTTTCTACCCTACCAGGTAAAATAGGTATCTTCCCCTTATCTGGAATAGCCGATAGAACTGCTCCCTTTCCAATCTCCAGATTTAGGTTGCTTTTTAAAAATAAGTTTGTAAATTTATAGGTTCCACGGGGTATGTAGACCCGACCATTTTCAGGGCAACTCATAATGGCTGCCTGTATGAACATTGTATCATCGGTTATTCCATCCCCTTTTGCCCCAAAGTCACGGACATTAAGGGTAACAAATTCTGATTTGGTTCTAATCTCAATGGTTTTCGAATATTCCTTTCCACGTTTCAAACTTAAGGAATAAGTGGTATCGGGATGCAATCCATAGATGGAATGGATTATCTTATCACTTGTTGAAATAAGCTCTCCACTTAGATATATTTCATATTTCTCGGTATGGTAATATCCATCCTCCTCTAATTCAATCGTAATACTGCGGGCTGTTACCAATATTATTTTAAAGTTCAAACAACCCCTCCTCCCTTCCATTCACAAAGAAAACTCTCACAAGCCTTGTTGTATTCAAGATAGCAATCTTAATCTAGTATTATGATTACATAAGCTATTACTTGCTACCCATCAGATACTGAGCATATGCCATGAACAAGGCTGCTAGTGCCTTATTATCATTCTCAATAACTGGCTCTGACAGATAATATGAGATGCTTCCATCGCGGCGAAGATTATCGTAAGGTCCTAGTCCTGCTACCTCGCAACAATCCTTAAGAACTACCTTTCCATCTTTCATAACAAGTTTTCTCTCTATTACTGAATTTAGAATCTCCTCGCCAATATTCCAGTATTTCTCATCAAGTAAGACCTTCATTCTGCAAGCCTTTAGTATAGATGCTGCAATCATTGCAGAACCTGAGCTCTCCAAATAATTCCCCTCCACATCAGGACGGTCTACGACTTGGTAAAAGAGCTTTTCTTCAGGGTTCTGATACATAAGAACACCCTTGATTGCTTCCTTATATATCTGCTGTAACTCATCATAGTATTCGTATATCTGATTTGACATTTCGCCCATAGTCTCAATAATTGACATCAAGAACCAACCAATGGCCCTAAGCCAAAAGTTAGCCGAAAGCCCTGTGTCTTTATCTGCCCAGAATATACTTCTAGATTCATCATACCCATGATAGTATAGCTTTTTCTCCTCATCAAACATGAAGCGACGAACATTTCTAAACTGACTAGCAATATCCGGGTAGCCTTCCTTCTTTGCATACTTTGTCTCCCATGCCATGTAGAAAGGCTGTGCCATAAACAATCCATCTAGCCATACCTGATTGGGGTATATCTTCTTGTGCCAGTAATTGCCTGCTTCAATTCTTGGATGATTACTTAGCTGCCCCATAAGAGTCTCTGCCGCCTTGCGATATCTCTCATCACCGCTTTCTTCGTAGGCAAAGATCAAAGCTCTTCCCGGTGCTATGTGGTCAAGATTATATTCTTCCTTGGAATAATGGGTTATGGTTCCATCCTCCTCAACATGCTTGGACAGATATTCAATCACGAAATTACGGAATAAATCATTGCCTGTCGCCCGATATAGCTCAATGGCAGCTAGGAGGATACATCCATCCTCATAGTTCCACTTATGAAACCTAACATGGTCAAAGGTGGAATAGTATTCATGGATAAGTTGTTCTATCTTATCTTTATTCATAATACGTCTCCCTTCTATATACTTATTTCTTAAATAACATATGCAGTAGAATTATTAACATTACCGCATACTATCTCTATTTTAACCTAATGGGGTATACTTCCAATATAAAGTGTGATCCTTTTAAAATTGAAAAGGATGAACAAAGCCCATCCTCTTTCACCAGAAAAGGGGATTTGTCTCCTTTATTAGCTCAATATTATTAGTTATATGGGGAAACACCAGAGATTTCCCTCATGGTCTTAGGTGATACTCCGAATACCTTTTTGAAGGACCTACGGAATGTATTCGGATTACTATACCCGATTTCCTGGTACAGATCACATATATTGATATTCGTTTCCTTAATCAGCTTTGCCGCCTGCGCCATACGGATTCTCTCCAGGTAGGTTGAGAAGTTCTCTCCTGTCTCCTCTTTAAAGAGGAAAGATAGGTAGCTGACTGAAATGGAAAACTCATCGGATACCTTGTTAAGACATAGTGAAGGATCTGAATAATTATTTTGTATGTATTCCTTTATATTCGTAATTAGCTGCCTTACGGAATATTCGCTTTCAAATAGCTTGCACAATTCCATTGCAACTTCCTCGTACAAGTTCAAAGATATACTTTCATGCAGTTTTCTATCAATTGCCTGTAGCTTTTCACTACTGGAATCATCATTATGCAGGGTGTACCTGGCTTTTAGCAAAGTGTTACGAATATCAGAAAGCAAGCACTGCACCATATTGATGGATAGGGAACGCTTTTCCATATTCTCATGACGAATAATATTAAAAAATTCTTGAACTTGGCTTTCATTACCACTGGTAATAAAGTTGGTGAGCTGTACTGATAGCTCGATTGGATAGTAATAAAAATTATCATCCCTTTTAATGTTAGAATGTTCGCAAAATATCTGTCTTGAACTTGCGTAGCTAACTGCATCAAAGGCCTGCTGATAGGATTTCCATGTTACCATTAGCTCCCTGTTCCAGTCACCCAGTCCAGCAAATATAAGTATCGAATAGTTTAACATCAGATACTCATAAAGCTTATGAAAGGCATCCTTAATCTTCTCTGTTGATATCTCAACAGGTTCATCGATGGGACTAGATAGTAATACAGAGTACTCCCTTCCAGCCGAACTAAGCATGTAGATTGGCTCATCAAAAAATTTTGAAAATGCTGTATGCATAACATCATTGAAGCTTTCTGCACTAGAACCTGCTACTATTGGATTGTCAGTACGGAATTCATATTGGTTGATATAGACCATCATGTACAAGACCGCGAACTTACGATTTTCCGTATCTATACACAGATAACTTCTTGCAAAATCCAGCTCCTTTGGAGTAGTAACCATGCCTTTTAGTATCCTGTTAAGATAGGTATACTGTAGGATAGGCTTCTGGTCTTCTACAATCTGCTGTAATGTTCTGTGCTTTGTAATCGTATCCTGTAGCTCATTGCCCAGCTCAATCACAGGTTTTGCATTCTTCTTAGACAACAAGTATATCCACAGGAAACCCATTGTAATTGCCAAGCAGATGATGCCTGCAAAGATATTACGATAATGCTCCAAGGAATAAAGCGATGCATCATATGGCTGAACCAAATAGTAGTTCCATAGGTTATAATCCGATTGTATCTTGGTAACAAACATTTCATTCTTGCCGGAGCCATATCTGGCAAACGAATCCTTGTATTCCAGACTCTGCAATGTATCTAGAGATATTTCCCCTGCTTGGTCACCTTTCAATGTAAATACAATATTGCCTTTCATATCAGTTACACATAGGTAACCTGTATTGAAAAACTGTAGTTCGTTGAAGATATACGCAAGCTTATTCTTATCTATTTCAAAGCAAATGGTTGCCGGGATATTTCTCAAGGAATAATTCCCAAGAGTTAACATATACAGATATTTAGAATAAGGATTCTTCTTATAAGGCTCCAATGAGATGAACTGGCGATAATTCTCTGGATTGTCCATCATGGTAAGCCATTCATCGTACAGATCCCGGACATATTTCTGCTTGCCTGAATAGTATAAGGAAATATCCGCAAACTGGCTGAAGGACAGGATATAACCTGGTTGCATAAGGTAAATGAAATAAGTTTCTATCGGTAGCATGGCCTGCGTAGGTAAAAAATTAGCCAGCTCCTCCTTTGCCCTTAAAGCCAGTTTATAGAAATCCTTATGGGTATTATCTGGCATGTTGGCCAGATGCGTAATATTAGAATTTGATGCCACCTGCTCTGCAAGGGAATCCATTGTGGCAAAGTTATTATTCATATCCTGAATCGTATTCATAAGAATAAGTTTATTCTGGTTACGTATCTCAAAGCTTAGATTTCTAATATAAATATTATAAAGACTAACTCCTAAAATGAGAATGATAACCAGTACAATACTGTAGGAGAATACCAATCTCCTTACAAAACTTTCATCTTGCTTTCTGTCCATCCTATACCTCACTCCATATCCAATAGCTTTTTATTCTCAGTTTCCATTACATAACCAGTACAGTACTCATGGAGTCCTATTTGGATAAAATAATTAGACACTGATATAGAATCTATATTCTACTTAGTTACTATGTATAGTTTTTCAGTTGATAACACTTTATTTTTAATTCATTTTAATAGTATTGTATCATAGGATTGACTGGAAAGCACGAAAATTATTCTCTTAATCTACTCCTTTACAGCACCGATATTAACCCCTGTAACAAAGTACTTCTGACAGAAGGGGTAAGCAATCATAAACGGAATAATGGCAACCATTGTCGCAGCATTCTTAACCGTATTCTCCGTAGCGGAACCAACTGCAATCGGAAGGTCACTACCCATAATAATGGACCTGAGCTTCATCTGGAAATTATATAAATCAGAATTTGTGATATAGAGTTTATAATTGGTATAGTCGTTCCAGAAGCTTACAGCGAACATTAAACCTATAGAAGCCAATGCTGCCTTGGATAGTGGGAGTACAATCTTGATAAATGTTTGCAAAGGATTGCTACCATCTATGGCTGCTGCTTCAAATAAGCTTTTTGGAATTCCTTCAAAGAAATTCCGCATCAGTACAAGATTGTATACATTAAGCGAAGGCATCAATAAAACAGACCAAAGGGTATTCGTCAGGTGAAGTCCCTTCATCACTAAATAGGTTGGAATCATACCTCCACTAAAGATCATTGTAAACAATAACATATTAGCAAGGAGTGACCTACCAGGCATCTCCCATTGGATTAATACATATCCTCCTATGGTGGATATAAAAAGGCCAAGGAATGTGCCTGCAATTGTAGTAAATAAGGATATCAAAAGCGGGCGATACAGTGTGGGATTGGTAAACACTGAGCGATACCCATCTAAACCAAACTTCTTTGGCCAAAGCTTCATACCGTATGCTGTATGAAGATCAAAAGAGTCAACCAGAACCTTCCATAGGGGAATAATTATTATAAAGCATACGAATATAAAGAACAGACCTAAAATCACATCTAAGGGTTTTATCTTAATCTTTTTTGGCCGATAAGCGTATTTATTATCATTTTGAGTCATCTTCTTCATCATGTCGACCTCCTATACAATTCCGCGACCACGTATTTTTTTACTTAAGTAGTTACAGATCAGAACCATAGCAGCTCCAACCAAGGATTTCACAAGACCTACGGCAGTGGTATAACCATAGTTAGGCAATGCCCCGCTATTAAAGGTCTGTGAATAGATATAGGTCTGAAGTACATCCGATTGCCTGATTACAGCATCATTCTGCAATACGAATACTGATTCAAACAAATTCATAACCTTCGCCAGATTAAGTATCAATACAGTAACAAAGGTATTAGTAATCGCAGGTATTGTAACAAAACGCATCCTCTGCCATCTTCCTGCACCATCTATAGAAGCCGCCTCGTACAGCTCTGGATTGATGGATGATAGGGTTGCCATGAATATAATAGTACCCCAACCAGTATCCTTCCAAAGATTGATTATATAGTAAGCCGGACGCCACCAATTCTTATTACCTAGGAAATAGATCTCGCTTCCTTTCTCAATAACCCCGAAATTCACCAGGAATGCATTCACCAGTCCTTCATTCGTTGGGGAGAGGATCAAAGAGAATACAGAGGCAGTTACTACCCAAGACATGAAATGGGGTAGATAGATTACTGTCTGGGCGAACTTCTTAAACTTAAGACTGAGCAATTCATTAAGAAGTAGAGACAGAATAACGGAAGCTACTGTATTAAATATAATCTTTAAGGTACTAAGCTGTAATGTGTTTTTAAAACTAGCCCTAAATCCAGGCATAGAGAACATTTTTCTAAAGTTTTCAAGTCCTACAAATACCGGCTCCTTAATTCCCTTATACTCATAGAAGGAGTATCTTAGGCCTAGCATTGGCGCATAATAGAATATTAATGCCAGTGCCAGGACAGGTAGGAACATTAAATAGAACCATCTATATGTATATAGTCTTATTTTTAAAGGTTTCGAACTTACAAATTTATTATTCTTGCTTTTTTTGCTCATCTTTCTGCCTTTCCTATCTTTCAATTGTAAAAACAAGTTACATTTTCAAATTGGAATATATAAAAATGTATATGTATTTTGGAATAAATATAGCGGAGTGTAATAAGCTATCATAACTTATGCCTCCTAGCAAATTGCCACTCCGCTTACATTATCAAATCAACTTATTTCTGAGCATTAAGGGAATCTACGATAGCCTTTGACCATTCAGCTCCGCCTTCATCGTTAAATCTCTTCATCTCATCCTCGATGGACATACCCTGAGTAACGACATTAGCTATGATTTCCTTCTTTAGTGACATCAAATCACCATTGTACTGGCTCATTTCTTCTGTGGAAATTACTAGTTCTGCAAGCCTGGAATTAGCATAGAAGACTTGAGCGGCTGTCATTGCTTCAGGTGCTATATTATTGATACCAGGATCCTCGAATTGTGTAAATCTACTGATAGCAAGGATTGGATCAATATGATTCTTAGTATATTGAGTCCCCTTCTTCTCTAAGTTCTCAAGCATATGGAATTGGCCTTCTTCATAGGTTTTTCCACATACTTCCCCAGCCTTGGTTGACCAGTGTACATCCTCTACACCATATGTCCAAAGTTTCTGCATCTCTCCACCATCAAGCATAGTCTCAAAGAAGTACTTAAACACTCCTTCAGGATTCTCACTAGCGGTGGTGATACACCATACTGGTGCCTGTCTTTCAATATATTGTCTTACCTCAGCGATTGGCTTAAGAGGTATCAACTCACCATCAAGTCCATTTGCTTCTAGGTTGGTCTTTAGGTTTGTTGCCCAAGTTCCTGCCCAGTAGGTAAATACACCGAATTTGTCCTCATAGAACTTATTGCGGCAATCACTGGTACCGTTTGTTAAGGATTCCTTGTCAATATAACCTGCTTGATACGCATCTCTTAATCTCTCAAGGGCACTAACCATAGCATCCTCAGTAAATCCGTCTACCCATTCACCATTGCTATTTCTATAGAAACTTGGGAATGCATCCTGATAAAATTCAGGAAGGTAATTCGTATATGGGGCTTCACTACCGATTAGTCCGGCACTGGATACACCATAGGTATCTCCATTTACTCCGTTGCCATCAGGATCCTGAGTAGTGAACGCTTCAAGCATCTTTATGTATTCATCGAAATTAGTAGGTGCATCTAAGTTAACTCTATCAAGCCACGCTTTCTTAACATATGTAACACACCCATTACCTCTTGCTGGTGAGATACCATATAGACCATCTCCAATATAAAGACCATCTACTAAAGCCTCATCGACAATCCTGCCTGAGCTCTTTGGCTCTGATTTTTCCCATGCCTCAGACATATCCCAAAGGATTCCCTCAGATGCATAACCAGCATAGTAAGTTGAACCTAATAGGATAACATCTGGCCAGTCTCCTCCAGCAAACATTTGTCCAACAACATCATAATATGCATCATGATCTGGTTGGGTAATGACTAGATCGATACCGGTCAACTCTTCCCATTTCTTTTCGAAGGCATCCCTTCCGTTCTCTTTGGTCACCAATGTACCATCTACCATTATTTTGATTTTTTCAGGTTTCTTAACAGTATCAGTTTCCTCTACTTCCTTATTGCTGCCTTCGCTCGTGTCGGATTGCTTGTTTGAGTTTCCGGAGCCACCAGAACTTCCCCCCGAGCCAGCCTCTTTATCCTTAGCGCCGCATCCTGATAGTACAACTGACATTACTAGCACTAACGTAAGAAGCCATGAGATGAGTAACTTTCTCTTTTTCTTCATAACAAAATCCTCCTTCATCTACAACATAGTTAATTTAGACAAATAAACCAAGGTCTTTATTACTATGTATTTCTTTCTGTGTATTTTGCATAACACAGTATTTAACATTCGTTATTGTATCATGTATAAAGTAAAAACAACAAGAGACAATATTTTAATATAGTGCAATTTTTACGAATGCCTGTAAAAGCTACATTATTCAACATTTTACAAGTCACTTTCTCTATCATTTTCTTTCTTCAACCTATCTTCATCCTATATACTTTAGTCCATAGTTTTTGGAGGATATTTGAGCGGCATCCTGCCCAGATGTTTTTTTTATTCTATAGATTTAGTAAATTTAATTTCCTTTAGAATAAAAAAACGAAAATCTCCTATAGATAACTACAGAGACTTTCGTTTTGATGATAAAATCACAACAATGACAATACTATCTAAAAAAATGTATGCTAAAAAAATAATGAATTAGTTACTTGTAATATGGATTTTTACCTATAAACAAAAATTTTAGGCAATCTAAATGAAACTAATCAAAGTAATGGCCTTCCCTTTAATATCACTGACACTATATTTAGTCTATCATCCAGTAGCACTATATTTGCCACCTTCCCCCCTCTTATACTTCCATACCTGTCATAAATACCAATTACCTTGGCCGGGTTTACTGCTGCACATTTTACCGCTGTTTCTAATGGGATACCCATATTTAATACAAGATTTCTCACATTGTCCATCAAATTAGATACTGAGCCAGCAATTGTTCCATCTGATAATAAGGTTGCAGTTTTACCCGATACTTTAACTTGTTGTCCTCCCAATGAATATATACCATCAGGCATTCCTGCTGCCATCATACTATCGCTGATTAATACTATCCTATCATCACCAAACATTTTAAATGTTGCCCTAACAACACTAGGATGAATATGGTAGCCATCACATATAAGTTCTACACTACAAGCGGATGTGTCAGATACCGCTCCAATAACTCCAGGATTCCTATGGCTAAATGGGGGCATTGCGTTATATAGATGGGTCACATGTCTGGCTCCCATTGCCAATGCCTCCATAGTAATATCATAATCTGCTTCTGTATGGGCTAAAGAAATGACAACATCATCCTTTAGTTTTCCTATGAAATCCCTTGCCCCCTCTATCTCTGGTGCAAGTGATACAAGCTTTATTAAACCTCCAGCCTGCTTCTGCAATTTTTGAAACATCTCCACATCAGGTTTTCTGATGTAGCTTTGATTTTGAGCCCCCTTTTTATTTACTGATATAAAGGGTCCTTCCATATTTATGCCACATAATATTGCTCCTTCTTCCTCACTATAGGTTGCAGTCGCCCTAACGATAGCTAAAAGACTTTCTTCATCTAGGGTCATAGTGGCAGGACAGATTGTTGTAATCCCGTTTTCTGCCTGATAGGCTGCTATCTTTTTTAAGGCTTCATGGCTTCCGTCACAGAAATCAAATCCAGCACAGCCATGAAAATGTATATCTGTAAGCCCAGGAATTGCATAAAGCCCTGTGGCATCAAAGATTATAGAATCATTATTACTTATGCTTGTACCATCACTGGTACATACTTCTGCAATTATATTATCTTCTATACGAATGTCCCCAGTCTTAAAACTTGCATCTTCCATATATACCAATGCATTTTTAATTATCATATGTTTAATCTCCCCTCTTAATAACATTTCCTTCACTCTTTGTCCTTCTTCTATCTACATTATATTACCACTTGTAATATTAGTAAATATATAGACATTATAATCCTAGCTAATATGATAATATAAGAATCTTGGACTTGTCCTAATATCGTTTTATGTAATAGCCTTATTTATATTGCGACGGGCCAATAGAAGAATTATTACAGGCCAGCGCATCTATAGATGACAAATAAAATAGAAGTTATTGAACCCAATATTAAATATAGGGACAATAACTTCTATTTTAATAAACGCCTATTATAGTTATATTGACTATTCAATGGATTTTAAGGATTCTGCCATATTAATTCTCTCTATCTTCTTTCTCAGCATTAAATTCACCAGTATAGTTACCACAAAGGTAACAATAAATGAAATAAGATAACTCTTCCCAAATATCTGCACTTTAAAAGATACCATATCTACATTAATCTGGTTCATTATAAAACCATGGAGTAATTTGCCCAAGCCTAAACCTACCAGGGCACCTATGGCAGTCAAAATTAGAGTCTCCCTAAATACATATACCTGGGTCTCCATAGAGTAAAAACCAAGGACTTTGATAGTTGCTATCTCACGGCTTCGCTCTGTTATATTTATATTGTTTAAATTATATATAACTACAAAACCTAAAGCTCCAGCACATGCGATAACTAACCATATGATGTAATTCATACTTTGCATCATATTACTTATCATTTGCCTCATATCGTTTAGTGTGGTTACTGTGGCGACATTTGCATCTTGGGAAATAATTGCTGATACTGAGTAAATATCCTCTTTATCTGTGGAACCATAAGCATTGAGGTAATCGGCTTCCTCATCAAATATATTCCTATATGTTTCCCCGGTCATAAAAAGATAATTCCCCATATAATTTTCAAATATTCCGCCAACCTTTGCTTCTACATTATCAGTTTCATTGCTTCTAATGGTGAAAGTATCACCTACTTCTATGCCAAGGGTTTTTGCTAATTTTTCATTGATTGCTACTTCACCATAGCTAGGGTAGGATACTGATTTGCCATGGAGTTGCAGGCCAATAACTTTGGTAATGTCCGGATCATCAGTAGCAACGGTTGACACCTTTTTAATTATAGTTCCCTTTATGGCTTCCACTTCCCCTAGAGACACAAATATACATTCTGATAACTCCTCAGAATATTTCCTGACAAACTCCTCCCTTTCCTCTAATGTTAATTCTTCAGAAAAGGAAATACTATAATCATAGGTCATTATAGTATCAAACTGATCATTAGCAACATTTCTGATGGAATCACTAATCCCCATTGCTGCCACCACCAATGAAGTACAACCTGCAATACCAAGTATAGTCATAAAAAATCTTCTTTTATAGCGTAATATATTACGAATAGATACCTTGTGAAGGAAGGTGATTCTATTCCATATAAAAGGTATACGCTCCAGTAATACCCGTTTCCCTGCCTTTGGTGCTTTAGGCCGGATTAGCTGTGCAGGCATCTGTAGTAACTCTGCTTTACAGGTAATATATGTCACACCTGCGGAACATACTAAGGAAACAATTAGAGAAATTATTGCCAGCTTAAAATCAAATACATATTCAATAGGAGCAAATCCGTATAACATACCATATGCCTCCCATATGGCCAGGGGAAAGAATTTTGTGCCTAATAAATATCCAATAATGCACCCTATGATGGCTGCACTGCCGGAGTAGGAGATATATTTTCTAGTTATGGCACCATTACTGTAACCAATGGCTTTTAAAGTGCCAATTTGGGTCCTCTGTTCTTCCACCATTCTGGTCATTGTGGTTGAGCAAACCAAGGCCGCCACTAAAAAGAAGAAAATCGGTAGTACCTGTGCTATACCATCTACTATAGATGAATCATTATCAAAAGCTGCATAACCTATATTGGTATTTCTATTTAGGACATATACTTTAGGCTTAGGTATATCCTCAATTTCCTTCCAGGCCGTGTCAAGTTCTTCCTTAGCCTTGACCAGCTCCGCTTCTGCCTCTGCAAATGCTTCTTCTGCCTCTGACCTGCCTTCATTATATTCCTCCAGGCCTTTGTTGTATTCCGCCTTCCCTTCCTCTAGCGCTTCCCAGCCCCTTTGTATCTCCTGTCTATTTCTCTCTACTTCCTCTTTAGCTGCATCTAATTGGGATTTCGCCTCTGTCAACTGGGCCTCTGCCTCTGCAAATCTATGGTTTGCTTCCTCTCTTCCCTGATTAATTTCCAACTGGGCAGCATCTAGCTCCTCTAAGGTACTTTCTAGTTCAGCGTACTGCTCTATCACACGAGTGGCTTCTATCTCCTCGCTTGCTAACCTAGCCATATCTAGCTGGGTTTTCATAGTCATAAATTCTTCACTATTGGAATCCAATTGGGATAAGGCAGCTTCCAGTGAGACTACTGTGGCCTCCAGCTGTGCATACTGCTCCAATACTCCACTTGCTTTAATCTGCTCCATAGCCGCTACAGCCATTTGTCGCCCCTGGTCAAGTTCTGCTTGATGGGTATCTAAAAGCGACAAGGCACTACTCTTTTCAGTCTCATATTGTCTATAGGACTCTTCATATTCTTGGATTGAATTATTTAGTTGCCTCTCTCCATCGGCCAATTTAAGCTCAGCATCCCTTAATTTTTCTTCATTTTCCTTAATTTCCCTATCAGCATCCTTAAGTTCTTCCCAGGCAGAGTTAAGCTCTTCTTCGGCTCTAGCCTTCTCTACCAGATATTCCCTGTAGGCCTTATTATACTCTTCTTCTCCTTCCAGTACCTTATCCCTGGCTTCCTCTACTATATCTTGATAACGAAGCTCCCCTCTGATAGTCAATGCTTTCTTTAAAGATGCTTCATTAGCCTCAATCATATCTTGATATTCTTGGCTATAGACCTTTCTTTCATCACGTAGCCTTATCAGAATCTCTGTATAGTAATCAATATCTAAACCATCATAGGGTATATAGATAAATCCTAGCACTGAACCGCTACCTAAACTGGTTGAGCCCCTATCATAATTAAGATAATTTACCGAATTGGCAATACCCACAACTGTATATCCATCATAGGCAAAGGCTTCTATAGTGTCATCCTCATTGGAGGATGATATATATATCTTAGAGCCAATAACCTCCTCTGAAAATGCTCGGGAGTCCAGTACACACTCATTACCATGCATGGGAAGCCTTCCATGGAGAATATTTAAGCTATTTATATTATCAGTTATGGTATGGGCCTTTAGAACAAATCTATCATCCGTACCCATATCAGCGATAAAATCCATGGTAACCGTTCCTTCAGCTACCATATTCTCTTGGGCTTTAAAATAATCTACATCTTCTGCTGTTAATCCCAAAGTCGATATGAGCCGATAGTCATACATCTTATGTTCAGATGCATAGGTATTCAAATTATTAACCATAGCGGTTTTAGTGATTTTTAATCCTGAAAAGAAACCTACTCCCAGAGCAATAATTGCTACGATTGCTATATATCTCTCCAAGGTATGCTTAATTTCCCGGCGGTTATTTTTATGCCATGCTGATAATCCTAACATTACCACTCAATCTCCTCTATAGGCAGAGCCTTATAATTTTTCTGTACAGATACAACTGTTCCACTCCTAACACTAATTACCCTATCTGCCATAGCAGTCAGTGCTGAGTTATGTGTAACTATAACCACCAGCATACCATTTTTTCTACTTTGATCCTGTAATAGTCTAAGTATTTGCCTGCCTGTTTGATAATCCAAAGCTCCTGTTGGTTCATCACAAAGTAGTAACTTAGGATTCTTAGCCAAAGCTCTAGCTATGGCCACCCTCTGCTGTTCTCCCCCAGAAAGCTGGGCCGGAAAATTATTAAGTCTTTCTCCTAAGCCAACATTTTTTAGCACCTCTTCTGCAGGCAGAGGCTCCTTAATCATCTGTGTTACAATCTCTACATTTTCTAAAGCAGTAAGATTAGGTATAAGATTATAGAACTGAAACACAAAACCTATATCCTCCCGGCGAAACTTTGTCAGTTCATGCTTATTAAAAGAAGAAATCTCCTTATCTCCTAGGTAGACCCTTCCGGAAGTTAATGTATCCATCCCCCCCAGAATATTTAAGAGTGTCGTCTTACCTGCACCTGATTGTCCTACAATTACACAGATCTCACCTTCTTCAATCTCAAAAGAAACATCATGTAATGCAGTTACTTCTACATCACCACTTTTATAAACCTTATTAACATTTTCAAATCTAACAAAAGCACCCATATTTATCACACCTCTATTTCCCCTTATTATATCTTTATATTAAGAATAAATATTCAATATCTAAGCAAGTTCAAAAAACAACCCTAATATATAATTTGACAAGTGTTGAAAATTGAACTAGAATCAAGTTTATCATAAACTATAAAATTATTAAATAAACAGGTTTTTTAAAAATGAGTGAATTTCAACAAAATAAATATTTGTGTCTAAACAGAAAGGTTGTAGAAATGGATAAGAAGGAAAAGCTAGTAGAAAATCGAAGCGTAAGAAATACTAAGAAACGTTTAAAAGATAGTCTAATGATATTATTAAAGGAAAAACCAGCTTCTGATATTACAGTAAAAGAGTTATGTGATATGGCTGACATTAACCGAGGCACTTTTTATTATCATTATACAGATATCTTTGATATGTTTAGAAAATTGCAAGAGGACTTTTTTATCAAATTTAACCAACTAATACCGCCAATGATTGAAGCAATTCCCCCCAATGGAGATCCTTATTTGATTTTATCAAAGATATTCTACTTTTTTGAAGAAAATGCTGAATGGAGCCAAATTATGCTTGGCCCCAATGGTGATATGGCTTTTATTGACCGCCTTAAGAAATTGGTAGATGAAAAATGTTCCGATACATGGAAGGAAGCAGGCTTCCTTCTTACCCCTGAAGAATATGAATTATTTAATTCTTTTATTATAAATGGTTATATCGGATTGTTGCAAACCTGGCTAAAAACTGGCCGTAAACAGTCTCCAGAAGAAATGGCAGGTTTCGTTGCTAAAAAAATAATTCCTGCTTCATTTCATTTTTTTAATTGATGATATCACTTTCTTATTCATATTTTATCCCCATCTACTCTACACTTAATAAGAACTTTAGACTTGTTTCTTCAATGTTTTAGCAGTACGTCTCCCATTTACATAAGATGGAAGACGTATTGCTTTATTGATATTAAAACTTTTCCAATAATCTATCTTTATTATTATGCCACTTTAATTTTGTGATGGTAATTTAGAATACAAAGTTTTTGCACTTACACCAGGTATCATCCCTAATTTGCCTGACAGTGCACTTATTACATTATTAGGGGCATCTATCACAATACTGATAACTGCTATCCCCTCCTTTGCATTAGGTATTCCCATTCGTCCAATTATGTATTGGCCATATTCATGGAGAACGGCATTTAATCGTTCTGTGGACTTCTTGTCCTCCACGATAATGCCTATTAAGGCTAATCTCGTTTCCATATGACACTCCTTTCTACGAACATTATTTTTATCATAATTCATAAGAAGTTATATTAATTTTAAGAAAAAGTTATATCAGAAATTACTTAAAGGGCTTCTAACCTAAAATCTAATTATCCTATATTGGTACTTGGACACTTCCAAACTTCCTTTGCCAACCTTTTCCCCAGTGATAAGATCCCTTCCCTCTTCTGGTAAGATTACCGAACCGCCTCTTCCATCCATATTTATTATTATCCAGATTTTAAAGTCTGCACCAACTCTTGGCACTACTAAGGTTCCTTCTGTAACATCATACCTATGAACTATTTTAGCTTCTTGTATATAATTATCAATAAGTTTTTTCATTAGTTCATTACCACTTTCACCAGCAGGCATTGAACCTAACATAACAACTTTACCTTTACCAACTTGCTGTTCTGTAATAAATGCCAAGCCAGGACTAATCCCCCCTTTAATGATTCCCACAGCCTTTGCATCAATAGGTTTAAAAACAGAACTCCACATGGCTAGGGGTGCCTCAACTCCAAAAGCTTCTCCCACTGCACCAGTATTATCTATTGGATATGTATATACAGTTTCTACACCTGCTAGCTTCTCAATTGCACCTAGGGCTGCATCAGTATGGATAGTGTGCTCTTTTGTTCTTCCTCCAGTAAGAGGCCCTGCTATCCATATCCCCCCTTGCTTGACAAAGGCTGTAATTTTACTAAGAAATTCTGTAGATATATAATGTACAAAGGGAGTAAATAATAATTTATATCCTTCTAGATCATTACCTTCTGGAAGCATGTCCCTATGTATGCCCATGGAGAGTAATCTCCTATGGAAGTCACCTGTCAGTCCTCTATAATTAAGACCCTTATGCGGTTCCGTCATTAAGAATGCTTTAGCTCTATCTGAATATGTCATTGCCACTTCTGGCTGGCAAAGCTCAGTAGTTAATATTATATCTTCTATCTCTTTTCTAGCTTTCTCTACTTCTAATACTTCACTGTATCCCACAGTGGGTTTACCCCATGCACTTATCACTGAGCCATGCATCTGTTCACAGCCACTTTTATGTTGTCTCCATAACCAGTAGCAAAAGGCTTCCCCGCCCAAAGCATAGGCTGATACCGCTTCTGCTTTAAGATATCCCTTGGGATGGGGTGAACCTGTTCCTATAAGGGAACCTCCGCAATAAGGGCTAGTCTCCATAATCCAGAACTTCTTTCCACTTTTGACATTTCTAAAATAGTCACAGTTACTTATATAAGCTGAATAGTTTTTATAATTTGCATAGGTATCATAAGAAGCAAAGTCTAGATTTTTATACAGACTTTCATTATCTATCATAAAGCCAAAACTACCATTGTGAGTAATAGGAGCCTTGGAGTATTTTCTTATGGCTTGTGCCTGTTCATTGGCAAATTCACTTAATTTTTCCATGGAAAACAACCTATACATGGTACTTAAGGATGAGTTATGTATAAAGGGTACAGGCCCTGGCTGGGGAACTTGGTCAAAGCTATTATAACGTTCACTCCAAATCTGGGTTCCCCATGCCTCATTTAGATTGTCTATTGTTTTGTAACGATTTTCAAGCCAAATATGCCACTCTTTTTTACAAGTGTCACACATACATTCTGAGGTATGGGATTTGAATTCATTATCTATCTGCCAACCAATTAGACCTGGCAACTGCCCTACTTCTTTAGAGATATGTTCAATTATAATTCTACATCTTTCCCTATAGTAATAGTTATTAGTACAGGCATGTTGTCTTGATCCATGGCCCATAACTACTCCATCGGCATTTTTATACATCCGTTCTGGATGTCCATGGGTCATCCAAATTGGTGGAGTAACTGTAGGTGTACACATAACTGAATATATCCCATTCTCATATAGTCTTTCTATTATATTTTTAAAAAAGCTAATATCTATGCTATCTTCCTCAGGTTCCATCTTAGCCCAGGCAAATTCTCCTATTCTGGCTACATTTATCCCTGTTTCTTTCATAAGTTTAATATCCTGCTCTATGATCTCTTCATCCCAAAGTTCTGGATAAAAGGCCGCTCCATGATATAAGTTCTGCATAATAACCTCCATATGTATATCCAAATAGTATTTTCTCATTTGCTTTTGTTTTAATAGCAACCCAATTATACATGATTCAGTCTAGGGAGGCAAATATAAGTCCTTTAACCCTTTATCTACTCCAATTATCAAGTATTCTTTGATGCTCCTTGTGATGAGCTAGGCATAGGGATTTTCTTATACAATAAAAAAGCACTGAGACCTAGCCTTGCTAATCTCAGTGACCTTTTTACTTTTTAACACCTAAATTATAAATAAAATCGTATTTACTTCCCATCCTCAACTAAATCATCAAAAATGAACTTTTCTAGCTTTTCCCTATTGGCATCCCAATCTAAAACCAATGGATATCCTATACCATTGTATTTCTTTGGTGCTTCAAAGTATCCATCTACTGGGATACGGAATGTTTCAATATCCATAAGTTTATTTTCTAAAACATCTGCTATGGCTGTTTCAATTTGAGCTGCGGTTAAATCCGTTTTAATATAGCCTAGGGCCTCTTTAGTGACATTTAACATTTTTATGGGTCCTAATGACATATAACTTTTAAATAACGCCTTAACTGCCCGTTGCTGACGTACAACCCTACCATAATCATTATTTGCCCCTCCTAGGGTTGCTACTTTACGAACTCGGCAGTATCCAAGTAGCTGATTACCATTTAGCTTATTTACACCAGCCTTTACATTACGATTCTCTTTTTTAGAAATATAGTTGGTTCTATTAAGATATTTTGCTTCTTTTTCCCCTAACTCAATAGTTGCTCCTCCTACTAAATCAACAATCTTTTCAAAGGATTCAAAATTAACAGAAGCATAGCCATCTATCCTAATTTTATAATTTAATTCTATGGTTTCAATTAAGAGCTTTGCTCCACCCTTGGCATAGGCAGAGTTAAGTTTATTGGGTTTATACCCTGGAATTTCCACATAGGTATCTCGAAGCAAAGATGTTAACTTAAGGGATTTAGACTTAGTATTAATAGTTGCAATCATTATAGTATCAGTATTTTTAGCTCCCTTTATCTCTTCCAAACCTATAATTAAATAGTTGGTTACATGGTCCTCCCATCTTACATCTTCCGCCACTGGTCGCTCATTTTTAGCTCCCTTATCTTCCTTGGTCTGTTCATCGTTGCTTACATTGCTATAAATAAAATTACCTGCCACTCTATAGATATTACTTCGCCCACTCTTTGTTCCTATGAGCAAGAAAGTAACCGACAACAATAATCCCATTATAATAAGCAGTGTCCTAAGGAATATATTCCTTTTCTTCTTTCTTCCCTTTCTATTGCCTGCTTTTCCTGATCTATTATCAGTTTTCTTATTAGTTTTAGTATCTTTTTCATTCATTATATCGCCCACCTGCTGTTTTAAAGTCTCTTCAATATTAAACTCACGCATAATCTTCTCCATTCTAAAACTTTTATTGCGCTTTTTTGATAATTTTCGTAACTAAGTACATTATACTACTATATTAACATTTTTCAATAAGACATTTTTCTTTTGTGTGTGTAAAACTTCCTTTTACATCCTTTATTTTCTTCTTGCTCCATTATATACCACATAAAACAATATCCTGGCTTAGTAGAATCTATGTAATGAGATGATCTAAATCTAGCTTATAAAGTAAAATGACTTCTAACTAATTTCCTATATAAATATTAAGGGGGCTATCGTATTCAACGACACCCCCTATATTTGTTATGATATTTCTTATTAAGCTTATTATAGCAAATGAACTGGTAGATCTGAGTGTATCTTAGATATCTGCCTGTCATCCTGCATTTGGTCATTAACCTTACCTTTAGCTGTACTTTCCTTTGTCTTACTGCTTTTTTTTGAGCTAGTTGTCTTACTAGTAGTTACTTTCTTACTGGTTGATTGTGTCTCCTTTGAAGTCCCCTTTTTCTTTACACTTGTTTTTTTATCAGTTTTAGACTGGGACTTATCTTTATCTGAAGTAATGATCTCCTCTTTAACTGCCCCATTCCCATCAAGTGTTTCAGTTATAAGTTTTGAATTATCATCCTTTGAATTTAATTCTGCTGCCCTTTGTAAACTTGCTTTTCCTACTGCCACGTATCATTAACCTCCTGTGCTAATTTAAAATATTCTTTTGCACTCCGGGATGATGCCTTAAATTCACATACAGGTAGGCTTTCATCCTGTGCCCATTCTACTGTGCTGTCAATATGTATTTGTGATGAAAATACAGGCACATTATCATATTCTTTAAGAGTATCCATTACTGCTTTTAGATACTTCTTTCTATCATCTACCTTAGTTATGACTATGCCCATAAGTTCTATATTCTCCTTTGTTTCCTTAGCTAACCTTAGAAATTCTAGCATATTAGCCAAACCAAACAGTCCCCAGGGGCTTGCTTCCACCGGGATAATCAAACGATCCGAAGAACAGACAAGATTCATTACCCAAGTACCTAATGTGGGTGGAGAATCAATTAATATATAGTCATAGTATCCACTTTTTTGTATCTTTTCCATCAATTTAGGTAAAAGAGCATCTCCCCCATGGGTGGTACATAGCTCTTTTTCAATATTACTCATTCTCATGGATGATGGTATCATATCAATTCCCTGAAATGGTGTCTGGACAATACCCACAGATAAATCCTTATGCTCCATAATACAGGAGTAAAGATTCTTATTGCCATCGGAAAAACTAAGCACCTCTTCTTCACCAAAGTATGAGAGAGATAAATTTAACTGCATATCTCCATCAATTAGTAAAACCTTCTTACCCAATTTGGCCAGTCCATAACCTAGATTTCCACAGGTTGTAGTTTTTCCACTGCCTCCTTTGTTATTACAGAAACATATAGTTCTTGTCGTTGTCATAATAATCTCCCACGGCTTTTACATATTTTATCTTATGATGTAACTTTATATATTTTGTTTTTTGCTAGGAATACCTAACTGTATTATATTTTCTCATAGCGCTCTACATCAGTAACAAAAATAGTAGCGCCACCAACATTAACCATAGTGTTCATTGCTGAATATTCACCAGTGCCCATAGGATAGTTGAATATATTTTGCCTAGGGCCACATTCCCTTTTTACAATATCAATTACTTCATCTACTTTATCTTCATCGGTTCCGATTAGCAAAGTAGTATTTCCCTGTCTTAGAAAACCACCAGTAGATGCCATCTTTGTGATATAGAAGCCCTTTTTATTTAAACTGTTTATAACCTGACTACTATCATTGTTTCGAACAATTGCATATATTAATTTCACTGAACCATCCTCCTTTAATGAGACTAGATTAATTAATATCTATAATTATAATTTACTATATTATTGATACAGTGTCAATTAATGTAAGGTTTAAATTAAAAACTATCCTAAAATTTTAAATTAAATATTAGGACAGTTTTTAAAAAACCAATTATTAATTGAAGTGATTATCTATAGTCATCATTCAGCAATACTCTAAAGAATTAGAAACACTGTACATCAAATATCCGTCTAAGATTAATCCTGTCATATCTCCATCCAGGCTGCCTCCAACGGAAACCCTGTACAGACTGTCTATCTACTGATATAGGGAAAAACCAAAAACCATTACCATTAACTAGCCAGACATAGGTAAAGCGAAATAGACAGCGTCTAAGCTCTCTTTCTGGATCTCTTCTTCTGCGGCCATCTCTACCGTCCCTACCATCTCGCCCATCTATACCAAAGCCCCTTTCCATACCATCACCATCTCTAAGTTGTGGTGTAAAGGATGGGGGTGGAGAAGTTGGCATACCTCTCATTGGTTGCTGCCCCTGACGGGGTGGAACTGGTCTTTGACCATCACTCCTAGGTGGCTGCCTTGGAAATCCTCCTGGTGTAAATTGCTGACTATTTACTTTCGGTACATCTTGATTTACATCTTCATCCTGGCAACTTCTAATATCGTCCTTATTCAAGGTGTTTACCCCTTTCACATAATAATTCATGTATTATATTATGAAAAACATGTGAAAAGGTGAGGAGTTTATAAGCACCAAGCTTTTAATAACTTCAAGGTATTTTCAAGACCGTCCTTATGGGTTCTCTCCATTCCATGGGATGCGTGAACACCTTGACCAATCAAAGCCCCCCGGATATTATTGCCGCCCCGTAAAGCTGAGGAGACATCAGAAGCATAATGGGGAAATATGTCTACCACATAATCTATATTATTTTCTCTTGCCAAAGCAATTAATCGATTGGTCATATCATAATCATAGGGACCAGATGAATCTTTGGCACAGATAGAAACTGAAAATTCATTGCCATTTAAATCATCACCGATAACCCCCATGTCTACAGCTATAAATTCAGTGATTTCTTCTGGTATCCAGCTAGCTCCAAACCCTGTTTCTTCATAATTACTTATTAGTATAATTATATTTTTCTCCGGAAGCAAATTATTTTCAGACATATCCTTTAATAAGCCTAGTAAAACTGCCACCGAGGCCTTATCATCCAGGTGTCTTGATTTAATAAAACCCTTATCGGTATATTGGAAATTAGGATCAAAGCTTATATAGTCACCACTGTTTATCCCAAGGTTTAGCACATCTTCTTTGCTCTTTACGATTTCATCAATTCTAATTACCATATTCTTCTCACTACGTTCCAATGTCCTGGCGTCATCGTAACTGTGGACCGAGGAACTCCTAATAAGAATTGTCCCTGTATAAGTCCTTCCATCCCTAGTATTTATCTTACAATATGCCCCTTCCACGCTGTGCATGGTATAGCCACCAACCAAAGTAAACCTAAGGTTTCCATCAGCATCAATGGAGCGTACCATAGCTCCTAAAGTATCTACATGGGCAGACAAACCTAAAGTCTCCTTACCTTTTCCAGGGACTGATATTAAAAGTCCTCCCTTATTGGTCATAGTACAAGTATAACCATAACCTTCTGCTTCAGACTTTACAAACTCCATAACTTCCCTAGTATATCCAGAAGGACTGGGTATATTGACCAGGGTTTCTATTGTATTAATTATATAATTCATAGTCTCCATAATTTACTTACCTTTCCTTTCGTGATTATTAATTAAGCCACCATAAAACATAAATCATTTAATATTAATTAATTTATATTGGTATTCCAATTATGAAATATTCTAGTATTTAGTAATCACATAATCTAAAGATGTAGGGATATAAATATCTAATAAAATAATTCAATAATCAAAATATAATATTTAGATAATTAGAAA
>JAAYPX010000084.1 GCA_012519565.1 Clostridiales bacterium
ACAGGGATTTTATGCTCTTTTTTAAGTAAGATTATAATGATTAATCCACAAAAATGAACTGTTTGCAACAATATGGTGAGTAAACCTTTAGTTTTATATCACCGTGAATAATTCAGGTTAAATTATCTTCAGATAGCTATAGAGAATATATACATTTGGCAACAATATAAAATAGAAATATATTATTAAAAAATATCCACTTAATTATAAATGAAAGTGCTATTTTGCAGAGTTGCCTCTATGCAAAGGGGAAATTAATATGAAATCAATAAGACAGAAATTACTAGTGTACATAATGCTACTTGTGTCAACGCCCATTGTAATTACAACCGCTATGAATATTATTACTATGCAGAAGAATTACGAGACTGAATTGGCGGAAAATAATATGATGCTAGCCAGTTCAATTGCTGATCAAGTATCGGCTTTTATTACAGAAGCCTATTCAATGACTGAACAAGTTGCATTAAATAAAATTATAAATTACACACCGGAAGAGCAAAATGAGATTTTGATGAATATATATCGAAAACATCCGTATTTTGAGCAATTATATGTTCAGGATATTGAGGGTAGGCAAACGGCTATGACATCTGGAGATTTGCTAGATGTATCTGACCGCTGGTGGTTTATTAAGGCTAAAGAGGAGCAAGCTTCCTTTGTAAGTAAATCTTACTTTGATTTAATAAGCAATGCACCTGTAGCAACAATTGCTATTCCTATTTATGATGGGGATAAGGCCCTAGGAGTTATGGCAGTGGACATTAAATTAGATGAGTTGCAAAAGAGGGTGCAAAAATATAATGAAGGAAGTAGATATGCCTTTGTTATAGATGGTGACGGGGTAGTTATTGCCCATCCAGATTCCATGCAAATATCTGAGTTGTATAATTATAAGACTTTAAAAAAGACCCTATTAAAAAGGGATGAAAAGGGTGCTGTTATAGCTGATGAAAACCGTAACCATGTGACAGAGGAGCAAGATATTGAGGTTCCAGATGAGCTAAAACAAATTATAGAGAAAGCATTAAATGGTGAAGAGGGGTCAGCAAGTTATAAAGATAGTAAGGGAGTAAATGTTGTTAGTGCTTATAAAAGCATTTCACTTCCTGGTAATTCAGATAACTGGGCAGTAATAACTGTAGAGAATAAGGTAGATGCAATGGCTTTTATATACAATATATTCGATTTAAATGCCATAATTGGCCTTATATCAATTTTCCTATCAGCAATATTTATAAGAATTATGGCTGGTAGAATTGCAGATCCTATTATTAAGGCTGCTGAATATTTGAAAGTAATTGCCCAGGGTAACTTTGTGATTGATGTGGATAGTAAATTGATGTCAAGAAAAGATGAAATCGGAATTATGACAACAGGTATTCAGTTAATGAAGGAATCCCTTAAGGCTTTAACCATGAAAGTTTCAGATGAAGCAGTAAATATTCAAAATAAGGTGGAACTTGTCCTAGGTGAAATAAATGAGTTAAACACCAATCTGGAAGGGATTTCAGCAACCACTGAACAGCTTTCAGCCAATAGTGAAGAGACAGCAGCATCTACCCAGGAAATGACGGCAACCACCCAGGAGATTGAGAGGGCAGCTCAAACAATTGCAGAAAGTTCAGGAAAGGGAGCCCTTGCCGCTAAAGATATAAGTGAAAGGGCGGAAATAACTAAAGAGAAAGTAAATCTGTCAATTCAAAAAACTATTGATATTTTCACTGAATCAAAAAGACATCTTGAGAATGCGATTGAAGAGTCTAAGGTGGTAGAAGAAATTAATGTTCTCTCAGCATCAATTATGGGAATAGCAGAGCAGACCAATTTATTGGCAATAAATGCTGCAATAGAAGCAGCTAGAGCAGGAGAGTCAGGAAAAGGATTTGCAGTTGTTGCCAATGAGATTACTAAATTAGCAGATCAAGCCAAGGCTACTGTGAAGAAAATTACAGAAGTAACCTCCACCGTTATTGGTGCCGTTGATAATCTATCCAGTAATGCCAACAATCTCTTATCATTTGTATCTAAGGATGTGGAAGATGATTATAAAGACATGCTAGAAATTGCAGAAAAATATCGTGAAGATGCCAAATATGTAGAAGATCTGGTAATAGAGTTCAGTGCCACTTCCGAGGAGTTACTGGCTTCAATTGAAAATATGGCCCATTCCATTGAAGGAGTGGCTATATCGGCTAATGAAAGTGCTACAGGAACTGCAGAGATAGCTGCCAGTGTGTCAGAAGCTAATATAAAATCTAGCAATGTAAAGGATGAAATTAAAGAGACAAAAGAAAGTTCGTATAATTTAAAAGCAGAAATAGCTAAATTTAAGTTTTAAAGGCTGATTATGGTGCAGTATATCTGCCTTTGAAGTAAAGTATATAATATAAGGGTATAGAGGAAGCTGATATGTTATATGCTCCCTACTAAGTAGACAAGTGAAATAACCAAAACTTGTCACTTGGGAGGGAACATATCATTTTAATCCCTCTATACCCAATTTGATTTATGACTTATTCTAAATTAAGTTTTTTCTGAAAAATATAATCTGTTATAAAGTAGAATGCAAAGTTGGATATAATATTAAAGATAATGGTTAATGGAATTATTAATTGTGGTATTGTTTCCATTTCATCAAAGCTTATACCTGAGATTAAGCCTAGTAATAAGAGGATAGCTATTAATATAATCTGTATTACAGTAGAAATAGCTATATAGGCACCAAAGGCACCAATAATTCTATGACCAGTAAACAATTGACCTATGGCTATAGAGGCATAAATTGTAAGTATTCTGTTGATAATGCTAATAAGTAAGAGTACTATTAATTCTATAAGAAGAATTTTAGTATTGCTTACACCGAAAGCTGCATCTATTTCATTTTTTGTTAAGTAGAACAACTCTTTAATAAAATATGAAAATTCTGTATTATCAAAAACAATTAGTAGAGATGCGATTACAGCAACCAAGCTAAGCAAAGTCCATATACATGAAATTATTAATTTTGAGTTTATTAATTGTCGGGATTTTACCGGCAAGGTAAACATCAAATATCCTTCATCGGTCATTAGATTTTTATAAAACCGTATAATTACTATAACAAAGGTAACAACTACAACAGCTATGATAGAAACGAAATAAGTAAATGTTACAAAATTTGGAATAACTTTCAAAGCTCCCTTAAATAAATCTACACTTAATACAAGCTTGTTTACTACAGATAATACTAGCAGTATCAAAAATAAAGGACCAAGGATTCTGCCAGTAGCTTTAAATTCGTGTTTTATTAATTTTCCTAGCATTTGAACACCTCCCTAAATAATGCATCTACAGACTTGCCATTACTGGATCTTATTTCATCTACAGAAGCATGTAGAGATAAAGAACCGTTTTTTATAAAAACAACTTCGTCCAGTACGTTTTCAATGTCGGCAATTAAATGGGTAGATATAATAACTGTGGCATTTTCGTTGTAGTTGGTTATAATAGTATTTAAAATATAGTCTCTGGCAGCAGGATCCACACCGCCAATGGGTTCATCCAGGCAGTAAAGATCAGCGTTACGGCTCATAACCAATATTAATTGTATCTTCTCTTTAGTACCTTTGGATAAAGATTTAAGCCTCTTATCTGGTTCTAACTGAAGGCGTTTTAGCATTTCATAAGCCTTGTTTTTGTCAAAATCCTCATAGAAATCAGCAAAGAAATCAATGGTTTCTGATACTCGCATCCACTCAGCTAGATATGTTCTTTCTGGCAAATAAGAAACTATTTTTTTGGTTTCTATACCAGGTTCTCTATTCTTGATTAAGAGCTGACCTGAAGTTGGCACTAAAAGCCCGTTAATCAACTTGATTAAAGTGGTTTTACCACTCCCATTGGGGCCTAGTAACCCTATAATACGCCCTTTTTCCAAGGTTAAGTCTATATTGGATAGGGCAGTTACATTTGTAAAAGTTTTAGTAAGTGATTTACACTCTAATATTGCACCCATATTATCAAACTCCTATCTACTCTAATTTACTTGTTAAATTGTTTCCCATCTAGATTATCTGATTCTGATATGTCTTTAATTAAGCTTATAATTTCATCCAAATTGAATCCCATCTGCATCATCTTCTCTAAAAATTCTAAAACTTGATTTTTCACTGATTGCCCCCTTAACTTTTTTATCAATGTTTCATCTGAAGTAATATAACGGCCACTGGTTCTGTTGGCATGAACTAAACCTGTTCTTTCCAATTCTGCCAGTGCTTTTTGCATTGTATTGGGATTTACAGTCGCTTCAGTGGCTAAATCCCTAACTGAAGGTAGTTTATCACCTGGTTTATAATATCCAGATATAATTCGCTCCTGTATCTGCTCAATCAATTGAAGATATAATGGACGTTCGGAATTAAGTTCCCATTGCATTTATTATCTCCTTTCTCTTAGCCTGGAAGTAGTAATTTAAACTGTACTATTGTACTACTGTATTAGTGTATTAAGTGGTTAATACAATAGTACAGTAATTTTTGAATTTTGTCAACATATTATGAAAAAATAGATTAATAAAATGCAATTGCAATTAATTTGCTTGATTTGACAATGTTATCCTATTACAATGTTTACATGGAATATTACTTTAACGATAATCTTGATTATTATACACAAGTGGATAGAAAGGCACCTGCAAATTATAATATAGGTCCTTTGCTAAAACCTAGTATATTGGATAAATTAGCTCAAAGTTTAATCAAGCACAAGATAGATATCTCCAATCTAGTTATCCTTGCCCAATATTTAATTGAAAAAATAATACCTTTTCTTGATACAGCTTCCAAGGGTGTAATATTTGATAAAGTACTGAGCGGTCAGCTAGACTGGCATTTAGTAAAAGTTATCCTTCCCTATGCAGATTATATGATAGATCCAATAGAAGCTGCAGTTTTAGATGGAGCCCTTCCCTATGAGGTAATGGGGATGATAGAAGCTGAGGGATATGCGGAATATGTAAGTAATACCTAGTGACCTTCCTTGGTTGACAAAAGCCTAAATAATCGTTAATATAAAGATGGAAAGATTTTAATCTTTATATAGACTATTAATTTAGAAAAGAAAGGATGTTAGATAATGAGAATAGCATTAATTAATGAAAACAGCCAGGCGGCTAAGAATGAGCTTGTTTACAACACACTGAAAAAAGTTGTTGAGCCAATGGGTCATGTTGTTGATAATTATGGTATGTATTCTGCAGAAGATGAGGCACAACTTACCTATGTTCAGAATGGTATCTTAACAGCTATATTATTAAACTCTGGAGCAGCTGATTATGTAATTACTGGATGTGGAACTGGAGCAGGTGCAATGCTTGCAGCTAACAGCTTCGCAGGAGTATTATGTGGTCTTGTAGTTGATCCAAGTGATGCTTACATGTTTGCTCAGATTAATGATGGTAACGCAGTATCCTTACCATTTGCTAAAGGTTTTGGTTGGGGAGCAGAATTAAATCTTGAGTATGTATTCGAAAAATTATTTGGCTTTGGTTCTGGTAATGGATATCCTAAGGATAGAGTTATTCCTGAGCAAAGAAATAAGAAAATACTTGATGAAGTTAAGAAACATTCCCACACTGATCTTATTACAGCACTTAAAAACATCGATCAAGATTTAGTTAAGGGAGCAGTTGCAGGTCCTAAGTTTAAGGAATTATTCTTTGCTAACTGCAAGGATGAGAAAATCGCTGAATACATTAAGACATTAGTAGACTAATTACATATTATTTGTTTATATGTAGATATTAAGTATACGAGGCTACTTCAAAAATAAATAGGGTATATAGGTGTGATGTTACACTTATATACCCTTATTTTGAAGTAGCTTTATTATTTATAAAGCCATCCAAATGTATGTTTGCATATCTTGGATGGGTAAGTTATAATACATATAATTAAGGTCTTACATACAAATAAGTGGCTTATTTTAAATTATATGGATTATGATTTTGAGTAAAGGTGGTATATATGCGGTACCAAGATAGAATAAATGTAATTAAGGGAATTGGAGAGAAAACGGAGCGGATTTTTAATAAATTGAGCATTGAAACCGTTCAAGATCTAATAGAACACTACCCCAGGGGGTATGAAGAGTTTGCAAAGCCTATACCTATCTTAAACATACAGGAGGGAGTAACCCTTGCTATAGAGGCAACAGTTCATATGACTCCTAAGATTAAAAGGGTGAGGAACTTACAAATTATTAATGTAGTTGTCAAGGATGCTTCTGGTTTTATGAATTTAACCTGGTTTAATATGCCCTTTCTACAGAAAACATTAAGAACTGGATATCGATATATTTTTCGTGGAAAAGTAGTAAGAAAAAATGGAGTTTTGGTGATAGAACAGCCCAAAATATACAGCAAAGAAGAGTATTATAGACTACTGAATATATTACAGCCTATCTATCCTTTAACAGAGGGACTTACTAACAATGCTGTTATTAAAGCTGTTAAACAAGTAATTGATAAACTAGACTTTGCTAAGGATTATATACCTAAAAAAATAGTCAAAGAATATGATTTAATGGATAGAACAAAGGCATTAAAGGAAATCCATTTTCCAAAGAATAAGGATATTATGATAAAGGCCAGAAAGAGATTGGTCTTTGATGAGTTTTTCTTATATTCTCTAGCCCTTAGAAAATTAAGAGAAAGTAAAATACAGATAAAAACAGATTATCTTATGACAGAGCAGCAGGAATGTGATGATTTATTAAGTAATTTGCCTTATAAATTAACCAAGGCCCAGATGAAAGTGTGGGAAGAACTTAAAGCAGATTTACAAGGTCAAAGTGCAATGAATCGCCTAATTCAGGGAGATGTAGGTTCTGGTAAGACAGTAATAGCAATACTGGCTCTTCTAATGACGGCTAAAAATGGATATCAAGCTTGTTTTATGGTACCAACCGAAGTTTTAGCTAAACAACACTATAACTCCCTTGTGGACATGCTCTCATCATTTGGTGTATCTATATGCTTGTTGGTAGGTTCCATGACAGCAAAGGAGAAAAGGGAAGCTTACGAGGCTATTAAAAATCATGAGGTTGATATTATTGTAGGTACCCATGCCCTTATTCAAGAGAAAGTGGAGTATAATAAATTGGCTCTGGTAATAACTGATGAGCAGCATCGCTTTGGGGTAAAGCAAAGAGAGGCACTGATGACCAAAGGGGGACAACCCCATGTGCTGGTTATGAGTGCAACTCCCATACCAAGAACACTGGCTATCATTCTTTACGGAGATTTAGATATTTCTATTATTGATGAACTTCCTGCCAGACGTCTTCCTATTAAAAACTGTGTGGTAGAAACCAGTTACAGACCTAGCGCTTATCGTTTTATTGATAATCAGGTAGAGGAAGGTAGGCAGGCTTATGTTATCTGTCCAATGGTGGAAGAAAGCGAAGCAATTGAGGCGGAGAATGTTATTGACTACTGTGAGCAGTTAAAAGCAAGTCTTAAACTGGGTACCACTGTGGAATATCTCCATGGTAAGATGAAAGCCAAAGAGAAAAATGATGTAATGGAGCGGTTCGCCCAAGGGCAGATCAGTGTACTGGTATCAACCACAGTAGTGGAGGTAGGAGTTAATGTGCCCAATGCCACGGTAATGATGGTTGAGAATGCAGAAAGATTTGGTTTAGCCCAGCTTCATCAGTTAAGGGGACGAGTTGGTAGAGGGGAGCATCAGTCCTATTGTATCTTTGTCTGCGGTAGCAGTAGCAAGGTGGCTAAGGAACGGCTGGAGATATTAAACAAGTCTAATAATGGTTTTTACATTGCTGAGGAAGATTTAAAATTACGGGGGCCTGGAGATATGTTTGGAATAAGGCAAAGTGGTTCCTTGGAATTTAAATTAGGTGATGTATTCAATGATTCCATGGTATTAAAGCAGGCAGCAGAGGCTGTTAAAAGATTAAGTGACCAGGAAGTCCATGGTATATTTGAAGCCAATCCATATTTGGAAGATAAAGTCTTAGGCAATATCAATGGAACCCTTTAAAGATAGGATTTTACTTTTTATTTTTGCACAATTATAGTATAATATTACTTAAATGGCATTACCTATATTTATTAGAGAAGGTATATTATGGAAGCGAATAAACTGGATAGAAGTAGAACAATAAATTCAAAATTGGTTGTGGTCATACCCATATATCAAGAGGGAAGCCATATAAAGCAATCCATTGGAAGAATCGAAGAAATACTTGTAAAGCATCAGATACGCCATGAATTTGTTTTGGTAGATGATGGCTCTAAGGATAATTCATGGCAACAACTGGAGGAATTAGCCAGTGTCAATAGCCATATAACGGCTTTGAGGCTTAGCCGTAATTTTGGCAAAGAATCAGCCATTTGTGCTGGCCTTGAATATGCAGATGGTGATATGGTGCTGGTTATGGATGCGGATTTACAGCATCCCCCTGAGCTGATTCCCCAGATGGTGGAGGCCTGGCTAGAGGGATATGATGTGGTAGAAGGGGTGAAGAGTTCTAGAGGCAAAGAGAATCCTATCTATAGGTCTTTGGCTAATCTTTTTTACTTTATCATCCGTAAGACTTCCGATGTAGATTTAGATAAGGCTTCTGATTATAAATTAATGGATAGAAAAGTTATAGAGGCTTGGAGAAAGATGCCGGAACGGGCGGTGTTTTTTCGAGGTATGTCAGTCTGGGTAGGCTTTAATCGTAAACAGATTAGCTTTGATGTTGCCGATAGGACCAGTGGTGAATCCAAATGGTCATTTATTCGTTTGGTAAGATTGGCCATAAATGCAATAACATCCTACACATCCTTACCGCTTCATTTAATAACTTTATTAGGGTCAATTATGTTTTTAGGTGGTCTTATACTGGGCATTCAGACGCTTTTTATGAAATTTTCTGGAAGGGCCACTGATGGTTTTACAACAGTGATATTGTTGCTTTTACTTATCGGAAGTTCTATAATGATCAGCCTTGGCATTATAGGAATATATCTAGCTAAAATATACAAGGAAGTAAAAGCAAGGCCAAGATATCTGGTAGCAAGTTGTATCAAAGGCGGTGAAAAGCAATGCTAGGAATTTTGTATCTACTACTATGTTTTACTGTAGGATGGGGCATATGTACTTATGTGTTTCCTAATCTCTATACCATAGCCACAGTGACCTATGATAAGAAGAAGCTTCCTTTTAGCCCTTACCTTATGTTATTTCCAGTCTGGTTTCTCACAGGAACTCTTGCTTTAACTTGGACAACCTATATAATGGCTACTATTTTTAAAGATAAACAGATGCCTTTACTAATATCCAATGCGATAGTAATGTCATTGGCAGTCTTAGCTTCTGTTTTAATGGCTTTTTTTTATCTTAAAAAAGGTAATAGTAATAAAATAAATTTCTATAGCAATAATAAGAGGGTATTTTATGCTGAATTAGTTCTTCTATTGGGAATAATAAGCCTGGCTATAATTCTAATGAGAACTACTTTCTTCATAAAAAACAATCAATTATTTGTTGGTATATCTGTTTTTAGTGATTTTTCTCCCCATATCGGTATGATAAGATCTTTTTCCCACGGTAATAATTTTCCGACTACCTATTCCCATTATGCTGGGGAAGATATAAGATATCATTTTATGTTTCAGTTTTTAGTTGGTAATCTGGAGTTTTTAGGTTTAAGACTGGATTATGCATTTAACATACCAAGCATCCTAAGTTTTGTTAGTGCATTTTTAATGCTATATTTATTGGCTTTAAAAATATCTGGCAGTATTAAAGTAGGAATAGTATCCTGTCTTTTCTTTGCCTTTAGAAGTTCTAAAACATTATTTACTTATTTAGCAAACCTACCTAAAGGAACAGACTATATAGATAATCTTAAGGATAATATTGAATTTATCGGTTATACACCCAATGAAAATTGGGGGCTTTGGAATCTAAATGTTTATTGTAATCAAAGGCATTTGGCATTTGGATTAGCAGTTATGTTTTTTATAATAATATTATTTTTACCCCAGCTTTATGAAGCCTTTGAAGCCTTAAAGATAGATAGTGATAATAAGATTGGAAGTATATTTTTCACCAAAGAAGGATGGAAAGTTAAAGATTGGAAGAAGGCTATTGGTGCAGGAATTATGCTGGGTTCACTGTCCTTTTTCCATGGATCTGCAGCCATAGGCTGCCTTCTTGTTCTCTTTGTAGTAGCTATAATGGCTAGAAGGAGATTGGAGTTTCTTATACTGGCTGTTATAACCATAATTCTATCCCTATTACAATCTAATTATTTTATAGAAGGTTCGGCCATAGGCATGGAATTTCTTTATGGATTTATAGCAGAGACTAAAACAGTGTTTGGAGTTATGTCATATCTGGAGAGGCTATTGGGGCTTCTGCCTTTTGTATTACTGGTTGCCTTCTGCATAGAAAAGGGAGTTAACAGGTATCTAATGATGGCATTCAGCGCGCCACTGATATTTTCTTTTCATGTATCCTTAACGGTTGATGTTACGGTGAATCATAAATATATCATGATGGCTTGTATATTGATTGGCATATTTGCTGCTAATTTATTGAATAAAATGTGGTCTAAGAAAGACTTAATACTTAAGCTAGCATCCATAGTATTAATAGTGTGCCTGACCTCTACTGGTATCTATGATTTTACAACTGTACTTCGTAGAAATAGACCCCGAAGAGCTATTATCTTGGACATGGATGATGAGTTAACCAAGTGGATTATTGAAAATAGCACTTCGCAGGATATATTTTTATCCTCCAATTATGCCCTTAATCAAGTTGTCTTAGGAGGAGCTATGCTTTACCAAGGGTGGCAATATTTTGCTTGGTCTGCAGGATATGATACAGAATATAGAGATGTGATGGTCAAGTTAATGTATGAGGCCAAGACACCAGACCAGCTAGATTATTATGTGAAGCAAAATAATATCCGATATATAATAGTTGATTATGATAATCGAGTTAGTGGTAATTATAGCCTAAATGAGAATAATATTAAGGCTACCTATGAGTGTGTATATAAAAAAGGTGAAGGTCATGGGGAGATAGCCATTTATGATACCCTTAAACCCATAAATAATTAATCATGGACATTTGCATTTAATTAGGGATAAAGAATAATAAGGAAAAGAGGGAATTATATGAAATATAAATATGTAGTAGTAGGTGCAGGACTAGCTGGTATAACCATGGCAGAAAGAATAGCCAATGTACTTGATGAAAAGGTTTTAATAATTGAGAAACGGAATCATATTGCGGGAAATGTATATGATTCTTATAATGAAGAAGGTATTTTAATTCATAATTATGGCCCCCATATTTTCCATACTAACGACAGGGAGGTCTACCAGTATCTATCTCAGTTTACCCAATGGAATGATTTTTGGCACAGAGTATTAACTTATGTAGATGGTAACCTAATACCTATGCCTATAACTGTAGAAACAATTAACAAGCTTTATAATTTGAATCTAACCTGCTTTGAAGTTGAAGAGTTTTTAAAAAATCAGGCAGTGGAGTTAAGTGAGATAAAAACTAGCAAAGACGTAGCCCTTAGTAAAGTAGGTCAGGATATATATGAGAAAATATTTGAAACCTACACAAAGAAACAGTGGGGAATTGATCCTGGCGAATTGGATACATCGGTTATCTCCAGAATACCAATTCGCTTAAATAGGGATACCAGGTATTTTAGTGACCGTTATCAAGGAATGCCAAAACATGGTTACACGAAAATGTGTGAGAAGATGTTAGTGAATAAAAACATCCATATATTATTAAATACCGATTATAAAGAAGTTATAGATGAGATCTCCTATGACACCATGATTTACACTGGACCTACAGACTATTTTTATGATTATAAATATGGAAAGCTTTCTTATAGGAGTATTAACTTTGTCTTTGAAACCTATGATAAGGAAGAATTCCAGGAAGCCCCTGTGGTTAATTACCCCAATGATTATGACTATACCAGAATCACTGAGTTTAAGAAGTTGACCTGGCAGGAACATAATAAAACAACCATATGTAAGGAGTTTCCAACCGAAGAAGGCGAACCCTACTATCCATTTCCAACTAAAGAATGTAAGGAACAATTTGCCCGCTATAAAGAGGATATGAAGCAAGAGAAGAAGGTTATATTTATAGGCAGGTTGGCTGAGTATAGATATTATAATATGGATGCTGTTGTAAGAAGAGCCCTACAGGCTTTTGATGAGATGATTAAATAAGGGCTAGAATATACTCGAATAATATGGTATAAATTAAGGTATTATCTGGGGAAAGGTATGGATTTAATATGAGTAAACTATATATAGTGATACCTGCATATAATGAGGAGGAGAATATCGGGAAGGTAATTAAAGAATGGTATCCAATTGTGGAGAAGGTTGGAAATGGTAGCAAATTAGTGATTATAGATGATGGAAGTAAAGATTCTACCTATTCAATAATGAAGCAATATGCGGCTACTATGGAAGCCTTTGAGCCGATTACTAAGCCTAATGGAGGCCATGGAGCTACAGTTTTATATGGGTATAATTATGCTATAGATGCAGGTGCTGATTATATCTTTCAGACAGATTCTGATGGACAAACAGTACCAGAAGAATTTTGGACCTTTTGGGAGCAGAGGGAGCAATATGACATGGTCATAGGACATCGTAGAAGTAGGGAAGATGGAATATCCCGAATCTTTGTAACCAAGGTATTGAAAATAGTTCTATGGCTCTGTTTCCATGTTAATATTACTGATGGTAATACACCATTTCGACTGATGAAAACAGCAACCCTAAAGAAGCATATTCATCTGATACCCAAGGACTACAATTTATCCAATGTTATTATTTCGGTAATATATGCTAAGAAGAAGCTAAAAGTCAGATATTTCCCCATAACATTTAGGCAAAGACAGGGCGGAGTTAATTCTATTAATATAAAGAAAATAATAAAGATAGGTAAAGAGGCTATAAAAGATTTTATGGCCATAAACAAAATAATTAATAGTGATTAATTGCAAAGCATAGTAAAAGTTTAAGGATAATGGTTATTAAAGAGTTTTTATTATAATTTAATTTATTAGTATTTGGCAATACCGGGAGTGATAAGATATGTTAAAAAAGATAGTCCATATATTTAAAAAGATAGCCCACTTGATTATAGCAATCTGCTTGATGATATTTGCATATTTTTTATTAAGAGGTGATTTACTGCCCTTTCTACAATGGTGGCTACTAGTGCTGCTCTTGGGCATAAGCTATATGCCACTTACCAGTAAGATATTTGAAACCTTCCATGATCAAGGCTATCTTTTCTCCAAAGTGATAGGTATAGCAATCACAGGTTATCTTATGTGGTTATTATCATCCTTGCGTATATTGAAATTTACTCAGGTTTCATGTGTTATAGCTCTAGTTTTGGGTCTATTATTAAATCTAGTGCTATTTCTGATAAGAAAAAAATATGCATCAAATTCAAATAAGAGCATAGTATCAAGTAATATCTCAATTGATACGAAGCTACTTAGAACCTTGGCAACAGAGGAACTAATTTTCTTTGCTTTATTCTTGATATTTATCTATATCAAGGCTTTTAAGCCAGAAGCTTATGGTACGGAAAAATTTATGGATTATGGATTTATGACCAGCATGATGCGAAGTGATTATATGCCTCCACAGGATTTTTGGTTTTCTGGTACCAATCTTAATTACTATTATGTTGGACAATTTATGGCAACCTTTCTTACCAAATTATCATTTGTGAAGGTTTCCCATGGGTATAATCTTATGCTTATGATGATAGCGGCATTGGCAGTGGTCTTACCTTATTCTCTGGTTTATAATCTAATCTTGGGATATAGCAAAGTTGATGGAAATGCCAAAGGAAAAGTCAAAAAAATGATGCCAACCATAGGTGGTGTAATAGCTGGTATTGGGGTATGTCTTGCTGGCAATATGCATTATCCCGTATATAAATGGTTTATACCCATATTTAGAAAAGTGATGGGAATGGAACCCAGTAATTATCATTATTGGTTTCCCGATGCCACTAGATATATCGGATATAATCCTGAAACCAATGACAAGACAATCCATGAGTTTCCAGCCTATTCTTTTGTATTGGGAGATCTTCATGCCCATGTAATTAACATAATGTTTGTATTAACCCTACTTGGTATTCTTATGGCCTGGCAAAATAGTAGGAGAAATGTAGAAACCAGTAGAGTGCCTATATGGAAGGAATTATTCCAGCCATATTTTATATTAATAGGATTTTATATAGGAATTTTCCATACAACAAATTTTTGGGATTTTCCAATATATTTTGTAGTTTCTGGAGCTATTATTCTATTTTCCAATATGGTTGTATATAATTTTAGTATAAAGTCCCTCTGGCTGACATTATTACAGGGTATAGTGATTTTAGGTATATCTGAGCTGGTTTGTTTTCCCTTTACACTTAATTTTGATCAGATATCAAGCAAAATCCGTATGGCAGTTAATCATACCCCCCTATATCAATTAATTATCCTATGGGGGCTACCCATTACCATGGTTACTTCATTCCTTATATTTTCTATCAGTGCCTTTAGAAGAAATAATAGAAAAACCAAAGAAAACAAAATCACCGAGGACAAACTGGGGCTATTCCGCTTTATGGAGGAATTAAAACCCTCTGATTTATTTATAATTACTATAGGTTTATGTGCCATTGGTTTGATATTAATGCCTGAATTAATTTATGTCCAAGATATCTATTCTGGCGACTACAAAAGAGCCAATACCATGTTTAAGCTTACTTATCAGGCATTTATTATGTTTGGGATATGTTTTGGTTATATTTTTGTGCGAATGATTGCCTATGGTCAGACAAAAAGGCAACGGAGCTTTGGAATAGTAGGTCTAATCTTATTTGTTATGACAATTTTCTATACTGGCAATGCTACCAAAGCTTGGTTTGGTGATGTTTTTAATAGGGAGAGGTATAAGGGAATAGATGCAGCAGCATTTATGGAGACAGAGATGCCTGACGATTACCTGGCAACAAAATGGCTTAATGAGAACATATCAGGGAATCCGGTTGTATTGGAAGCTAATGGAGATAGTTATACAGATTATCAAAGGGTATCGGTGATTACTGGATTACCTACTGTACTAGGTTGGAGAACCCACGAATGGCTCTGGAAATCCAACCCACAGATACTAGATGTAAGAGCGGCAGATATTCAGACAATCTATACATCTACTAATGAGGATGAGGTTAGGGATTTAATCTCCTTTTATAATATTTCATATATCTATGTGGGGAAATTAGAGCTAGAGAAATTTGAAAATGTTAATCACCAATTAATCAAGAGTCTTGGAACGGTGGTATTTTCCATTAGGGAAACAGAAGATAAATCCTATGAAACATATATAGTAAAGTTAAATAGATAAGCAATTTTCTAATCATTACAATTATTTTAAGGAGAGACATAATGAGACAGGGTCGTAGGACTTATCAATTAATAAAAAATGCAATCATACTATCTATATTTTTAATTATATTTACATCTGGAGTGACCAAGGCCCAGGCAAAGGAAAAAGATGCTTACCCTTATTTGATAAAAGTCAATAGGGCAATGAATACCATAACAGTTTATGAAAAAGATGAAGATGGAGAGTATACAGTTCCTGTAAAAGCATTTGTTTGTTCTGTTGGTAAAAAAGGGACAGAAACAGTGCTGGGAACCTATAAAACCCAAGCCAAATATCGCTGGAAATTATTGATGGGTGATGTATGGGGACAATACTCTACTAGAATAGTAGGGGGCATACTATTTCATTCAGTATACTATTATGAGAAAGAAAATCCAGCCAGTCTATCGGTAAAACAATATAACAAACTAGGATCTGCTGCTTCCCATGGATGTATCAGGTTGACGGTTATTGATGCTAAGTGGATATATGATAATTGTCCTGTGGGAACTACAGTTGTAATTTATGACGATAAGAATGATCCTGGTCCTTTGGGAAAACCAGTTCCTGTAAAAATTCCCGCTTCTGTAAGATGGGATCCAACAGATCCAGATCCCAAAAATCCTTATAAAGACAAGAAGCCAGTACTTAAAGGAGTCAAAGATATAAATATTACACTGGGGGATGAAGTGGATCTATTAAAAGGCGTAACTGCCAAGTCATCCCTTGGCCAAGATATTACATCCCAGATTAAAATAATAGGGGAAGTAGACCTACAAAAGCCTGGTAAGTATTCCATTGTATATTCAGTAACCGATGGCTTAAATAGGACAGTAGAAAAAGAAGCAACCATAACAGTAGAGAATATGGAACCTCCTGTTTTTGATGGAATTACCGATCGATATGTGGAAACTGGTATAAGGATAAGCCGCGCCTTTGCCTTATATGGTGTCAAGGTGTATTCAGGGGATAAGGCACTTGATAAGAAACTCATAGAAGTAACTATTGATAGCCAGGAAGATAAACATATCATCTCCTACTATATTCAATTGGATGAAAATTTGGAAGCATTTGAGCAGGCAATATTCTATATCGATGATGTGAAGGCTGCTGAATCCGCCTCTTGAGTTCTTATTCATTTTAATTAATAATTATAAAAAGAGGTTTTCATGGTATTAATTCTATGCTATACTATACACTAATCGAAATAATTGTATAGTGGATATCTTATATTATTTCGTGAAACCCGCAAATTTTCTATGAAAGGTGAGATATTATGAATCAGTATATAAGTAAAAGCCCACTACTAATGGATTTGGCAGAGTTAGTCAAAAAGAATAACGTGATCGATCCAGAGTTATATGGAAAATATGAAGTTAAAAGAGGTTTAAGAGATATAAGCGGCAAAGGTGTTTTAACTGGCCTAACTGAAATAAGTGAGATACTTTCATATACACTCGTTGATAATGATTATGTTCCCTGTGAAGGAAAGCTTTACTATCGTGGTTATGATGTAGAAGATTTTATTGATGGGTTTCTTAAGGATGGAAGATTTGGTTTTGAGGAAGCTACCTACCTTTTAATATTTGGTAAATTACCTAGCAATGAAGAATTAAAGGATTTTTCAAAATTGCTTGAGGATTATCGTACCCTACCACCAAGTTTTGTAAGAGATGTAATTATGAAAGCACCAAGCAAGGATATGATGAATACTTTAGCAAGAAGTGTGTTGACCTTATATTCATATGATGAATTAGCAGATGACATCTCTATTGAAAATGTTTTGAATCAATGTCTAAGACTTATATCAGTATTTCCTCTACTATCCGTTTATGGTTACATGGCATATAGGCATTATTATTATGGTGAAAGCTTAGTAATTCATCCGCCCAAGCCAGGATTATCAACAGCGGAGAATATTTTGTATATGTTGCGACCAGATATGAAATATTCAGAATTGGAAGCTAAGATATTAGATATTGCCTTAGTACTTCATGCAGAACATGGTAGAGGTAACAATTCATCTTTTACCACCCGTGTGGTTAGTTCATCGGGAACAGATACATATTCTGTGGTAGCTGCGTCCCTTGGTTCCTTAAAGGGGCCCCGTCATGGTGGTGCTAATATTAAGGTTGTTCAGATGTTTGAAGATATGAAGAAAAATATTAAGAATTGGGAAGATGAAGAAGAGATATGTAAGTATCTTTCTGATCTGCTTAATAAAAAAGCATTTGACAAGTCAGGTTTAATCTATGGAATGGGACATGCCGTTTATTCCATTTCAGACCCTAGAGCAAGAGTCCTTAAAGATTTCGTAAAAAGCTTATCAGAAGAAAAAGGCTATGAAAAGGAATTTGGCCTTTACGAAAAAGTAGAAAGGCTTGCTCCTGAGATTATCGCCAAGGAGAGAAGGGTTTATAAAGGTGTCAGCGCCAATATAGATTTCTATAGTGGTTTTGTATATCATATGTTAGACCTGCCTTTAGAGCTATATACTCCTATATTTGCTATTGCTAGAATCTCTGGATGGAGTGCCCATAGATTAGAAGAGCTTAATAATGCAGGTAAGATTATACGTCCAGCCTATAAGAGCGTATCAAAGCATCAATCATACCTTCCTATAGATAATAGGGAATAATATCTTTTTACAAATTGCTCGAAAAAAGCCAATTTTGCTACAGGCTTTTTTCGAGCATAAATTTTACAATAGAAATGTTAAAATAATGAAAAATAAATAATGAAATATAATAATGAAAAAACTTCTAGTGTATTTCTTTCTGTTTTGCAAATAATAAGAGTGTAACTCACAGTAAACAACAAAGTAAATTATTCTTAAGGTTCTAAGAAAGTAAACTAGTTATTTAAAGACACTAAAGGTTAGAAACAAGAATATGAAATGGAGGAGTTTATATGGCACGTAACAGAGCAGAAGTACCTGAAGCAAGAGAAGCACTTAATCGATTTAAGTATGAGGTGGCCAATGAAATTGGAGTTCCTCTAAAGCAAGGGTATAACGGAGATTTAACATCTAAGCAGAACGGTTCTGTTGGTGGTTACATGGTTAAAAAAATGATAGCTGATGCTCAAAGACGTATGGCTGAGCAATCAGGTCAAATAGGACAGTAGGTTATAAATCAAAAGATTAATATATAATAAAAAATTAAAGAAATAAGCTTTTAGATTAATAAGGCTGTTAAGGTTGCTAAGGCTGCTTTAACAGCCTAAAAAAACTTATTGCAATCTAACTAACTATAATATAAGATAAACTTACTATGATATATTATTGACAAAAATTCAGATTAATATAAAATAGTTAATATGAGTTTAGTTTTTATTGAAGAAGTGAGAAGATATGAGAGTAATAGCAGGAAAAGCAAGAAGATTGCAATTGAAAACACCACAGGGATTAGATACTAGGCCTACAGCTGATAGAACTAAAGAGACCCTGTTTAATATCTTAAACCCTTATCTGGCAGATTCTGATTTTTTAGATCTTTTTGCTGGAAGTGGTGCAATTGGTATTGAAGCATTATCTAGGGGTGCTAAATATGCTGCTTTTGTTGACAAAGACAAAGCTGCCTTGGATTGCATAAAAATGAATTTGAAAACAACTAGATTAGAGAGTGATGCAGAAATTTTTCCTATGGATGCATTACATGCTATTAGGGCACTGGAACTTAAAGGCAAGGTCTTTGATTTCATTTTTATGGACCCCCCTTATAATCACATGCTAGAGCGAGATATACTAATGATGCTACATAACTCTAATATCGTCTACTGTGATACAATAATAATAGTAGAGGCTTCTTTGGATACTGGTTTTGATTATTTGGAAGATACAAGATTTCAAATATATAAAAGAAAGCAATATAAAACTAACCAACATGTATTTATCATGGTAAAAGAAGATTAATTATTTAATTTTAATTAGGTTTTGTTAATTAAGCCTAGGGGAGGGTGCATAATGAAAATAGGTATTTATCCCGGCAGCTTTGACCCTGTGACCCTTGGACATTTGGATATTATTATACGTGCCTCCCGTTTGGTAGACAAGTTAATAATCGGTGTTTTACAAAATAGGTCGAAGAAACCGGTGTTCTCAACAGAAGAAAGAGTAGAATTAATAGAACGGGTTATTGCTTCAACTCCAGAGTTAGGTGATAACATTGAGGTAATCTCCTTTGATGGTTTATTGGTGGATTTTGCCAAGAAGATTGGTGCAACGATAATAGTTAGGGGCCTTCGAGCTATTACAGATTTTGAATATGAACTCCAAATTGCCCAGACTAATCATAAGTTATATCCCAAGGTAGATACTGTATTCTTTACAACCAGTGTTGAATACTCCTATCTTAGTTCAAGCACAGTGAGAGAAGTAGCAGGTTTTGGAGGAGATATTAGTCAATTTATACCAGAATCAATAGTGCATTCGGTATATGATAAATTTAGATCGATAAGGAGTGATTGAAATGGGAGCAAGCAGGATTGAGCAAATAATTGAAGATATATATGAGTTTATAGAAAGCTGTAGAATGCAGCCACTATCAAGCACTAAAGTTATCGTACCCAAGGATGAATTGTATGATCTTTTAGATGAGCTAAGGTTGCGTACCCCTGATGAGATAAAAAGATATCAAAAGATTATAGCCAATAGAGATGCTATAATTGCAGATGCTGAAGAAAAAGCTGAAGCTATATTGGCCCAAGCAAGAGAAAAATCTAAAGATATCCTTAATGATCATGAGATTATGCAACAAGCTTATTATGAAGCCAATGAGATAATAAGCAGGGCTTCTAATGAGGCTACCAACATCTTAGAATCTTCTAAAGCAGAAGCTGAACAAATAAGAGCCAGCGCTTTAGCCTATACAAATGATTTACTCACTCAGGTGGAAAGCATCTTAGCTGGAGCCTATCAGACCTCAGTAGAAAGGTATGATAGTTTTATCGGTTCTCTTAAAAATAATCTAGATATCATAAATAGTAATCGTTCAGAGTTATACGAGCAGCTTTATCCTCAAAACAATGTACAATCCGCAGCGAATGTAAATCACTCAGATGAAGACCAGTATGATTTCGAAGAAGATAGGTTTTTAGAGGATATTGATTAATAAAAACCTACAAAAATAATGTTACATATAATATAGATAAAATCAATGTAATTATGGCATTTATAATTTTTACAATAAAATAATTATTAATAGATAGTCTTGTATCGCCCATTACACTTTTGGTTTGAGCCATTCCCGAAAGACCACCAAAGGAGGTAAGAACTGATATCAAGACTATTTTCACTTTTATATCAATATCTGAATTACATATTTGATTAATACCAGTAGTAATTTCAAGTAAGCCCATTAAAACTGGCTTTAGAATACCCATTAGTGGGTATAATTTATTAACAATCTGGGCAAGGATAGAAAAAAGTATAATATAGCCACCTATTTTAGTAATTACTTCAAAGCCATTCATTATGGAATTATCTAAGATGTCAAAGTCAAAGCGTATTGATAAATCCCTACTATTTAATGGAGTTGACAGGGATTGGGCATTTATTTTTTTATTAAATTTATTTATATATAGCCTCCTTGTTTTGCGATAAAGGATGGCTGCAATTATTGCACTACTGTACAATATCACCAGTAAGGGATATCTGAGGTGTGGCATCTTTAACTGGGATATCCCGATATAGCTAATAATAAACATTGGGCTGGCATTGTTACACAAGGTTAGAAGGAATTGCCCTTCCTCTAAGGTGATTTTATCATCCTTTAGTAAATCAGAAGTGGATTTGGCCCCCATTGGTATTCCAGATAAGAAGCCTATTAAAATGGGGTAGCATCCATTAGTGGTTACGTCAAATAATTTATGAAAAACTGGATAAAACAGCCGACTTATCTGCCTGGTTATATTTAAACGTATCATAAGATTAGACAGAATAATAAAGGGCAGTAAAGTCGGTAGTATAGTATGAAACCAAAGTAAAAGTCCATTGCTAGCCCCTTGAAATGAGGCCTGGGGATATAGTAATATTAATAATAAAAACAATAGGATACTTCCTTTTATGATTTTACCTTTACATTTTAGATATAAACTCACAGCAAATTCTCCTAAAGTTAAGGCTCGTTTATTATAATTTATTGAGGATAGCATAGGATTATTCTATATCTTTTTATTATTTAATTAAAAGTGATAAATTTTAATAATAGTGCTATAAGCAATTACAAAAAAAGAAATGGGGTTGATGATATGTCAGGTAAAAAAAACTTACCAAAAAGAAGCGAAGTGGATACCAAGTATACTTGGGCCATAGAGGATCTATACCAATCCGATGATAATTGGTCAATAGAGTATGAGAAGCTAAAAAATATGCTAACCAGTGTTAAGGAGTATCAAGGAAGGTTATCTGAATCCAGTGATAAATTATTAGGTTTTCTTAAACTATCGGATGATATTAGCAAAGTCCTAGAGAGAGTTTATGTATATGCCAATCAGAGGTACCATGAAGATACATCCAATTCCAAGTATCAAGACCTTAGTAATAAGTCCAATGCACTGGCTGTTCAGGTTAATGCAGCCTTATCTTTTGCCACACCTGAAATTTTATCTATACCAGAAGAAGTTGTTAATAAATTCCTTCAGGAGAAGGAGGAACTTGGAATATATGAATTTTATTTAAGGGATATCCTACGTAAAAAAGCCCATATTCTATCGGCGGATATGGAAGCGCTTTTAGCGGATGCTGGGGAGATGGCAGATGGACCTAGTAATATATTTTCAATGTTTAACAATGCAGATATCAAATTTCCGGAGATTGAAGATGAGAATGGGGAAATGGTTAGAATTACCCATGGAAGATATGTATCCTTCTTAGAAAGTGCAGATCGCAGAGTAAGAAAAGATGCTTTTAAGGCTTTATATTCTACTTATGAGGCATTTAAGAATACCCTGGCAGCTTCATTTAGTGCCAATATTAAGCAGGAAGTATTCTATGCTAAAGCAAGAAAATATCCTTCAACCTTAGCAAAGGCTTTAGATGGAGGCAATATTCCTGTGGAGGTATATACTAATCTAATTGAAGCAGTCCATGAGAATATGGAACTTATGCATAGATATGTATCTCTTCGCAAAAAGCTATTGGGGTTAGATGAGCTTCATATGTATGATTTATACACCCCATTAATACCAAATATGAATAAGGATATACCCTTTGAAGAAGCTAAGGAAATAGTAGCCGAAGGCTTAAAGCCCTTAGGTGATGAATACCAAAAAATCCTAAGAGAAGGTTATGATAATCGCTGGATTGATGTTTATGAAAATGAGAATAAACGGAGCGGTGCATATTCATGGGGGGCCTACGGCACCCATCCATATGTTTTGCTAAACTATAATAATAACTTAAATAATGTATTCACATTAGCCCATGAGATGGGTCATGCAATCCATAGTTATTATTCAGATAAAACTCAACCATATATATATGCAGGTTATAAGATCTTCGTTGCAGAAGTGGCATCAACATGTAATGAAGCATTACTTATAGATCATATGCTTAAGAAGACAACCGATAAGAGTGAAAAGGCCTATTTGATTAACCATTTTCTTGAGAAGTTTAGGGGGACCTTATATCGTCAAACCATGTTTGCTGAGTTTGAGATGATAACCCATAGGATGGTTGAAAATGGTGAGAGTCTTACTGCAGAAAATTTATGTAAGATCTATCATGATTTAAATGTAGCTTATTTTGGTAATGATATTGTAGTTGATCCTGAGATTGATATGGAGTGGGCTAGAATACCTCATTTCTATAACGCTTTTTATGTATACCAATATGCTACGGGATATTCTGCAGCTATTGCCTTATCAAAACGTATTTTAAACGAAGGTAAGCCAGCTGTTGATGACTATATTAACTTCTTAAGTAGTGGTAGTTCTAATCATCCAATTGAATTACTGAAGGCTGCTGGTGTTGATATGAGCACTAAGGAGCCAGTAAATCAAGCCTTAAATCTCTTTAGAGAATTACTGGATCAGATGGAGGAGCTTATAGGATAATTATTGAAGCTTTGGCATGCTCCCTCCTAAGTGACAAGTTTTTGCTATACTTGTCTACCTAGTAGGGAGCATATCAGTTAGCATATCTGTATACCCGCTTAATTTGCTAATATGAATAGTATTAGATAATTACTATCTCATGTTGATATTCATTGGGGATAGGGGTTTTAAATTTATGATATACAGCTTGGTTATAGATATGGGCAGCGAAAATGTCTTCCTGTAGCATGGTAATAGAATTATCGTCCAGTTGTTTTATAGCTTTTGATACCTTTCTTATGACAGGTATATTTCCCTGCTTATCTATCTCCCTAATTATATGGGAGGAAGTTTTACGCAGGCCTAAGACCCTAGCATAGGGAACATAACCATTAGCCAGATTATTTTGAAATATATCTTTGGTTATATTAAGAAGTACATGGATTAGGGCCCTATTAATACGGGTTAAGGTTAGGTTTTTAGTTTTAATATTCTGAATAAGGTTTAAATAAGAGGACTTATAATCTAAGATATTCATAATTCTGTCTGCCATATCTCTGCTTATATCAAGGTATCTAGTAAGACTTTCATTACTCTCTGATAATAATTTATATATAAGGATTTGATTAAAGTCCTCCTCATTGATTGGGTAGGATACCTTATAGTTTAATCTTAGGAATTGGTAGACATCTTCTGGTATACTCTCCTTAGCCTTAATCAGATCATCAGCATTTAAGCTGGTCTCTATTAGATCCCGTAAAGCAGTTGCCGAAGTTATTGGTGATAGTTGGCTATTTTTTTCTTCATATCTATCATGGTAGTGAGCTGATTTTCTTTGGATAGTTACGGGGATAATATCTGAGGATATACGATTTATAGCTTTAATATATTCAATCCCCAGAATATTATTAGGCTCACTTAGTAATTGGTTGATAGCATCCCTATCATAGGTATTATTATGTGAATTAAGATACCCTTCCATGGCCTTTGCTCTGGCTGCAGGGTATGTTAGCCCTTCTTTTATATAAGAAATTAATAATTCTTTATAGCAATCCGCTTCTTCTGCAATAAGATTAGCAGCTACTTTAAGTAATTCTATATCACCCCATTCACTTCCAAAACAAAGGTAATCTACAACTCCCAGCTTATTAAGTAGGGAAACTGCCCCCAGGGCAAAATATTCAGCACTGGCAGTGGCAAAGCAGGTGGGCAGTTCTAGTACTAAGTCAACACCATTATTAAGGGCCATCCTGGTTCTGTTATATTTATCAATAATTGCAGGAGCCCCCCTTTGAACAAAGTTGCCACTCATTACAGCTATACAATAATCTGCTCCAGTTATCCTCTTGGCTTCCTCTATATGATACTTATGACCATTATGAAATGGATTATATTCAGTGATTATACCTACTATTTTCATTTATTACCTGTGCCTTTCTTAATAAAACTTTAAAAATGCTCTATAAAAGTCCCTATTTTTATAAGAAAAAATGCTCAAAAATATAGTATATATTCTTATTCAGTAAAAAATCTAATGTATAATACCGATTATTATAATAGGGATAAATTCTAAGATTTAGTGGAATCATACCATTAGTTAATCAGGTGGTCAACAAATTAATTCAAGGTTTATGTTTATTAAATACTAATACTTATCTATTAGCCACTTGTTTCTATAAAAAAAATGATTTATAATAGAAGTTATGGGTTTATAATATTTTGTACATACTATAGAAAAAGATGTAAAAGGAAGGAGAGGCATCATGGGTTTTATTGATGTAATTAAAGAGAGAGCTAAAAAGGATATTAAAGCTATTGTTTTACCTGAAACAAATGATAGAAGAACCTTGGAAGCTGCTCATACTATCTTAAAGGAAGGTATAGCTAAGATAGTTTTAATCGGTAATCAGGAAGAAATATTAAAAGGAGCAGACGGACTTGATCTGTCAGCAGCCACAGTAATTGATCCAAATAATACAGACAAGCTGGATTCTTATGTTGACTTATTAGTTGAATTAAGAAAGAATAAGGGGATGACACCTGAGAAGGCAAGGGAATTGCTAACAACTGATTATCTCTATTTTGGATGTACTATGGTGAAGGCTGGAGATGCTGATGGTATGGTAGCAGGCGCTGTTAATTCAACCGCCAATGTGCTTCGTCCATCCCTGCAGATTTTAAAGACTGCTCCGGGTACAAAACTAGTATCTGCATTCTTCGTTATTGTAGTTCCTAATTGTGAATATGGTGCAGATGGTACATTTATTTTCTCTGATTCTGGTTTAGTACAAAATCCAACAGCTGAAGAGTTGGCAGCAATTGCCGGTAGTAGTGCAAAGAGTTTTGAGTTATTAGTTGGTAAAGAGCCTATTGTGGCTATGCTTTCTCATTCCACCAAGGGAAGTGCAAAACACCCTGACGTAGATAAGGTAGTGGAAGCTACTAAAATAGCTAAGGAATGGTATCCTGATATTAAATTAGATGGCGAATATCAACTGGATGCAGCAATTGTACCCAGTGTAGGTGCATCTAAAGCTCCAGGAAGCGATATTGCAGGAAAGGCCAATGTACTTGTATTCCCTGATTTGGATGCAGGTAATATTGGTTACAAATTAGCTCAAAGACTTGCAAAAGCAGAGGCCTATGGGCCAATTACCCAAGGTATAGCAAAACCAGTTAATGACTTATCCAGGGGATGCAGTGCAGAGGATATCGTAGGAGTTATAGCTATTACAGCAGTTCAGGCATCTGTTCAATAATGTAAATTAATAGCTTAATTAATATAAATATTAATTGTATAAAAGAATTTATTTTGTTAAAAGAGGAAAGAGGTATATAAACATGAAGATTTTAGTTATTAATTGTGGTAGTTCATCATTAAAATATCAATTAATAGATTTTAATACAAAAACTGCTTTAGCCAAAGGTATATGTGAAAGAATTGGACAAGAAATGGGAGATATAAAACATACCCCTGGCGATGGAGAGAAGGTAGTTAAAGAAGTTGCAATGAAAGACCATGAAGTTGCTATGCAAATGGTTATCGAAGCATTAACCGATAAAGAATATGGTGTAATCAAATCTCTGGATGAAATTGATGCTGTAGGACATAGAGTTGTTCACGGCGGAGAGAAATTTGCCAACTCAACAATAATCTCTGATGAAGTGATTGCTGCAATCGAAGAGTGTAATGAGCTTGCACCTTTACACAATCCAGCAAACCTTATCGGTATCCGTGCCTGTCAAAAGCTTATGGGAGGTGTTCCTATGGTGGGTGTATTTGATACAGCTTTCCATCAGACTATGCCACCTAAGGCTTACCTCTATGGTATACCTACTGAATACTATGATAAGTATGGTATTAGAAAATACGGTTTCCATGGTACAAGCCATGATTATGTATCCAAGAGAACTGCCGAATACCTAGGCCTTCCTTTAGAAAACTCTAAAATTATAGTATGTCATCTTGGTAATGGAGCTAGTATATCAGCTGTATTAAACGGTAAATCTATCGACACCAGTATGGGCTTCACACCATTGTCAGGTCTTGTTATGGGAACTAGAAGTGGTGATATTGATCCTTCCATTATCGAGTTTATTGCTAAGAAAGAGAATAAGTCTCTTGATGAAGTAATGAATTTGTTAAATAAAGAATCTGGTGTATGGGGTATGTCTAAAGTATCCAGTGACTTTAGAGATATTAATGATGCTATGGATGAAGGAAATGAGCAAGCTCAAATTGCCTTTGATGTATTTGTATATCGTGTAGTAAAATATATCGGAGGTTATGTTGCAGCTATGAATGGTGTTGATGCTATAGCATTTACAGCCGGTGTTGGTGAAAATGACTGGAGAGTAAGAGAAGATGTATGTTCCTATCTTGGCTATCTAGGTATAACATTTGAAAAAGAAAAGAATATGGTTAAGGGCAAGGAAACCATCCTTTCCACTCCTGATTCCAAGGTTAAGGTTTGTATCATTCCTACCAATGAGGAACTTGCTATTGCAAGGGAAACTGTAGCTTTAATTAAAAAATAATTAGCGGTAAACATATAATTATTTTTTCATTGACAAATAATAACGCAATCGTTATAATACTATAAGTGCGTAAGGAAATTCGGAGAGACATATTATGCTTATATCATTGTCAGAAATCATGACTACAAAGGATAAAATTAAAAATTATAAGGTTCCCATTGAGATAGATAAATTTAACTACCAAGGGGTATCTTATGATATTTCTAAAAAGGATCCAGTTGAAATTATCGCCACTAATTTAGGTGATAAGAAAGTGTTGATTGAAGGCAGTACAAGCATTTCGCTGGGCCTCTTCTGTGGCAGATGCTTAAAAGAAATTGACTATCCTTTAGAGATTGAATTTTCTAAAGAGGTTGATTTTAAGCTGAGTGAAGAAGAGCGAGTTCAGAATTTGGATGAGATGAACTATATTGCTGGATATAACCTGGATGTAGACATATTGATTAATGAAGAAATTTTAATTGGTTTTCCGATGAAATTACTGTGTCATGAGGATTGTAAGGGCATATGTAAAACTTGCGGTACAAATCTTAATAAAAGAACATGTGACTGTGATAATACAGAATATGATCCCAGAATGGCAAGAATCCGAGATATCTTTAATAACCTTAAGGAGGTGTGACAATGTCTATCTGTCCAAAGAACAAATCATCAAAAGCTAGAAGAGACAGCCGTAGAGCTAACTGGAAAATGTCTATTCCTAATTTAGCAAAGTGTAGCAAATGCGGTGAGCTTATGGTACCTCATAGAGTATGTAAGAGCTGCGGGTCTTACAATAAAAAGGAAATTATTCCTGCTGAGTAAAGTCTTGTAGAGAAAGTAAAATCAAGGGTTTGAGTAAAATCGGACCCTTGATTTTTTGTTTCAATCCTAAATTAACCCATTTGAAATTGTTTTTTAAATGCCCTTATGGCATGTGAACTCTGTCCACATTGTATGGTAGACTCTTTCTTTTATGAAGAGATTTAACATATTACCTAGATTTTACCATATGATTAATAATATGGGATACATATGGGCTAAAGGCCTCTATATGGCTTAATAAGTCTTCATTTACTTCGAAGTAGGTGACTTTATCCTGATAGCTTTGCTTGAATGCAGGTGTAATAATGGTATCGTATTGGGGTAAGAAGGTGCCTTGTTTTTTAGTATAACAGGTGGCAGCTTTAGCCTTTTCCTTATAGCCTTCATCAACAAAGGAGGCGACGCTTTTATGGATGGCCCTATCCTCCAGAGGCAAATAATAGTAGTCCTTATAATTGCTATAAAAATACTTAAACTCACCGGTAAAGGCTTTAACTTTTAGGCAGCCTAAATCAGCATCAACAGAATAATTAAAAACCCAATTGCCAAAAGATAAGGGTTTTGGAACTGGTGAAAAGAGTTTAAAATCTATGATAAAGTACTCATTGTTAAGAGTGGCTCTAGTTACCTCAATAGGCTGCTCAAACATATCAGAATAAGATAAGATAGAACTAATGGATGCAAGTCCTTTTAGGTCATCAGCATTATGAAGCAGCAATTGTTTTAATAAGTGATCTGCTTCCTTAAGGTTTAGGGAAGGGGTATCTTGAAATCTAATTTTTCTTAGATTTTCAATGCTTTTTTTACCAAGATAGCTTTGATAAACTTCGATAAGTTGCCCGCCGCTAAAAGTATCCTCTCTCTTAATATCTAAAAAAGTCTCTATTGATTTTTGCTTGTAATTATCTAACTTGAATATTTTTTTATAAGGTAAGATTTTCTTATATATATCCAGATGCTCTATTTGGTCGAAAGAATAAGCTACTTTATACTGATTACATTTCCGTATTAGATATGGAATGTCGAAACTATTTCCATTATAATTAACTAATATATCAAAATCTTTTATAAATTGAAAGAATTCACATAACAATAGTTCTTCTTCCTCTATGTCTTCAGAAAACCATTGAATTAAATGATAGGAGGAATCTTTATAATAAATACATCCAATTAAATATAGATAGGATGTATTTGCTGATAGGCCTGTGGTTTCTATATCAAAATATACTATTTTCTCAAGATTGTATAATGCTTCAAATTGATAAGCCTTTGGTATATCAATGATATCATTGATTATTAACATGGTCTTATTCTCCTTCTAAGTTAAAATACAGAGCTTGTTTATAAGTTTTTTAATCAATAATTTACAAACATTTTATCATATTTTAATCTAAAGACAAAGTATTTATAAAATCCTTAATGTTTTCCAGCAGCTAATATGATAGAATGATATAAATAGGGTTAAAGTATAAAAAATAGAAACAAAATTATAAGCTATTATGAAAGGCATGGTATAATTATGTGGAATACTATAATCTTTGGTGAAATGTTTTACCATATTTTCTATGTTTTCTTTCTTTGTGCTTTTTTTGGTTGGATTTATGAAAGTTGTTTTGTTTCTATACAGAAAAAAACCTTTGTTAATCGAGGGTTTCTCAATGGCCCCATTATACCTATTTATGGTTGTGGAGCTTTATTAATTTACTTAGTTCTTTGGGATTATAGGGATAACCTTATACTGGTGTATTTTGTTGGAGCTTTAATGGCAACACTACTTGAATATATCACATCTCTGGTTATGGAGCTGGCTTTTAATACTAGATGGTGGGATTATAGTAACTATCGATTTAATATAAAAGGGAGGGTGTGTTTGGCTGCATCGTCTCTTTGGGGTATTATGTCTATCGCCATGGTGAAGTTCTTTCAGCCGGGTATTAATTTTATAATATCAAAAATCCCTAGAACTTACGGGGAAGCAGTAGGTTATGTTATATTGATTTTATTTGGGATAGATATTATCTTATCTGTGATCTATACAGTTAAGTTTAAGCAGTTGCTAGAAAAGCTGCACAATCTACGTCAGGATATCATAGACTATGTATCTACTATAGGAGTCAAGGGAGTGGCCGAAGAGTTAAAGGTTAGACTTACTAATTTAAGACTGGCAGTTTTTTTCTCGGAAGTTAAATCTATAAATTCGATCTTATTAAGATTATCCAAACGTAAAGATAAAACTGAATTAAGTAAGATAAAATTGGACATAGATAAACGCATGGGAGAATATTCGCGTCGTTACCAGGAACTTAAAACTGATAAAATACATATTCGTATATTAAAAGCCTTCCCAACTATGAGTGTAGGTAATAGGGATATAGCTTTAAAGGATTTACGGGAGAAAATTATTAGAAAAGGGGTAATTAAGGTGAGCTTGAATCTACATGAAGGGGTTACCGGTAGAATAAAGGGATATTTAAGTGGCTTTTTTCGAGCTGCTATAGTTGGCTTATTGGTTCTAGCCCAATTTGCTCTAATTATATATCTATCATATACCTTAAAGGGATATACAGTATATATATACTCTTTTATACAGGTATTAAGTATCTTAATAATTATATCCTTAGTTAATGATGATAGGAATGATTCTTATAAGATCAGCTGGATATGCATAATTGCTGCATTTCCGATTACCGGCCATATTATGTTTATGCAATGGGGGAACCGCAGTAAGAAGAGAATCGATAAGAAAATTTTAAAAAAATTAGAGGCTGGAGCTCAGTATTTAGAGTATGATCCTGAGGTTATGGAGGAATTTGCTCAAAAATATCCTACCAAGAGTCGGATGACCAGGTATCTGGAAACCAATCGTTTTCCTTTGTTTAAAAATAATAAGATTGATTATTATCCAATGGCAGATAAAGCATTTGCCGCTATTTTTGAAGAAATAGAAAAAGCCCAAAATTTTGTTTTAATAAATTTCTTTATTATTGGTGAAGGTGCCCTTTGGGACCAGCTCCATAGTCTTTTAAAAAGAAAAATCCAATCTGGAGTTAAGGTCCTATTTCTGATGGATGATTTTGGAGCCATGCTTCGAACATCTAAGAATTTTAAAAAGAATTTGGAAAGTGAAGGTTTTGAGGTAAGGGTATTTAACCCTATCCATAAATACACCGATAAATTATACATGAATTATCGTAGCCATCAAAAGATTATTGTAGTAGATGGCAATGTAGGATTTACAGGGGGCTTTAATCTTGCTGATGAATATGTTAATCTAGTAGCTAGGTTTGGATTATGGAAGGATAATGGAATTCGTGTAGAGGGAGACGCTGTTTGGGGATTGACAGTTACATTTTTACAGATGTGGGAAGCCTCCGCCAACGAAAAACCCATTGATTATAATAATTATAGGCCTACCAGGATATTTGAGCAAAATGATGTGTTTTGCCATGTGGTTTCTGATGGACCAGCCAATAATCCTAGAAATCCTATAGAAAGTATTTATAAGCAGATTATGTATTATGCTAAGAAGAGGTTATATATTACAACTCCATATTTAATAATTGAAGATGATATGAGAGAAGCATTGTGTACCGCTGCCAAAAGTGGTGTCGATGTGCGTATTATAACCCCCTATATTCCAGATAAGAAGCATGTAAAAATCCTTACCAACTATAACTATGGTAGATTACTGGAAGCAGGGGTAAGAATTTTTGAATATACTCCAGGCTTTATCCATGCTAAAACAATAATAAGTGAGGACACCGGTATTGTAGGGACTATTAATATGGATTATAGAAGTTTCCATCTCCATTATGAATGTGGTGTATGGATCTGCAACCAGGAAGTTATCAATACTATTTATGAGGATTTAACTCAGACCATGGAGCAATGCCATGAAATAACTTATGATGAGTGGAAGAGCCGGCCCCTACCTATGAAGATATATCAGATGATATTAAATCTATTTGCAACTTTGATGTAGAATAAAGGACGTATGAAGAAAGATGAAAGAATGAGGTGGTTTTTTGATCAGTTATCTAAAGGGTGAACTGACTGAAATAAATGAAAGTTATATTGTGATAGAGGTTGGTAATATAGGTTATGAAGTAGCCCTACCAGCCTCCTCCATAATGGAATTGCCCCCTAGAGGAAGTGCCGTTAAAATATATACATATATGCATGTTAGAGAAGATGCCATTGGATTGTTTGGTTTTCTAACTAAGGATGATATGGAGATGTTTAGATTACTTATAACCGTTAATGGGATTGGTCCTAGGACCGCTTTAGGGATTTTATCAGCTATAACAGCTGATGAACTTAGATTTGCAATTCTAGCAGAGGATGTTAAGAAAATCTCCAAGGCACCGGGCATAGGTAATAAGACAGCCAGTAAAATGATATTGGAATTAAAAGATAAAATTAAACTAGAAGATGCCTTTGAAAAGCAACTTATCAATAAGGAGACGAAAAAGAGTAATGGTAATACTAATCGGATTCTAGGTCTTAGGGATGAAGCTATACAAGCTTTAACGGTACTAGGATATTCCAGTTCCGATGCTTTTAAGATTGTATCAGGGATTGATATTGAGGAAGATATGCAAGTGGAAGATATATTAAAACTTTCTTTAAAGAGGATGTAAAGTAGGAGATAAGTATGGCAAAGCGAATGATTACAACAGAACTAATTGATGAGGACAGGCCGATAGAGAATCATTTAAGGCCTCAGATGTTAACTGACTATATAGGTCAAACCAAGGTAAAGAATAATCTAAAGGTATATATAGAGGCAGCCAAACAAAGAAATGAAACCTTGGATCATGTTCTTTTATTTGGCCCCCCTGGACTTGGTAAAACCACTCTGGCTGGTATTATTGCCAATGAAATGGGAGTAAATATTAAGATTACTTCTGGGCCTGTTATTGAGAAACCTGGTGAGATGGCAGCAATTCTCAATAATTTGCAAGAGGGAGATGTTCTTTTTGTGGACGAGATCCATAGACTGAACAGGCAGGTGGAGGAATTATTATACCCAGCCATGGAAGACTTTGTAATAGATATAGTGATTGGTAAAGGGGCAACAGCCAAGTCAATCCGCTTGGATTTACCTAAGTTTACCTTGGTCGGGGCAACAACCAGAGCAGGTATGCTTACCCCTCCCCTAAGGGACCGTTTTGGAGTAGTGGATCGATTGGAGTTTTATACAATTGATGAGTTAAAAAGGATTATATTAAGATCCGCCCAGGTGTTTAATGTAGCAATCGATGAGGATGGGGCTATTGAACTGGCAAGACGTTCTAGAGGTACCCCAAGATTGGCCAATCGTCTGCTCAAAAGGGTAAGGGATTTTGCACAAGTTAAATATGATGGGAAAATCACCAAAGAGGTTGCTGGTTTTGCTCTGGATTTACTAGAGGTAGATAAATTAGGTTTAGATCATATTGACAGAGAGATATTGTTAACTATGATAGAAAGATTTAACGGAGGTCCTGTGGGCGTAGAAGCGATTGCTACAACCATAGGAGAGGATCCGGGAACAATAGAAGAGGTATATGAACCCTATCTAGTACAGAACGGGCTAGTCCTTCGTACACCCAGGGGTAGAGTTGCTTCAGATTTGGCCTATAAGCATATGGGGTTACAGCTTTCACCCAAGTCGGAGTAGATGATTATAAATCAACTTGTCTAACTTGTTAACTTAAGTTATAATATAGCTATCATTGGAATGCATCGTGGTATTGCTCTTATATATACTATACCATTAAATACGGGGGCGGATTGTATGAATAAGTTTAATGATATTGAGGTTATCATTAATAATAGAAGATATAAGCTATGTGGTTATGAAAGTGAAGAATACTTGCATAAGATAGCTTCCTATATTAATAATAAGTATAATGAGCTGCGTGATAAGGATGCATTTAAATTCATAGATTCTGAGATGAAAAATATTATGATTCAGATTAATATAGCCGATGATTATCATAAGACTTTAGAAAAAGTTAAAGAATTAGAGATAGAGATAGATGATAAGAGCAATGAAATATACGAATTAAAGCATGAAATTGTTTCAAGACAAACCAAGTTAGATATGGCACTGGAGGATATTGAGAAACTTAAATTAGAAATAAATGAAGCGCAAAAGAAGATTGTAAGGTTGGAAACAGAGTTGAAAGATAGAAATAAGTAATTGATATTATTTAGAAGCTGCCCAATAGCTCGCCACATGGGATGAATATATATCCATCACTTGTATTAGTCCGGTTGTTGGATACGGCTTCTTTTTGATTCAGAGGTTAATGTAAAGGAGAATAGTGGTTCGGAATGAATATAAATAGACGTATTGAAGTTCTTGCACCAGCAGGGTCTTATGAAGGAATGATAGCAGCAATGAATGCTGGATGTGATGCTGTATATATAGGGGGAAATAGCTTTGGAGCTAGGGCTTATGCCAACAACTTGGATCAGGATGCCTTGATGGCAGCCATAGACGAGGCCCATATAAGGGGGAAAAAATTATATCTAACTGTGAATACCTTAGTTAAGGAGCAGGAGAGAAGTTACCTATATAGCTTTTTGGATAAATTATATCTTCATGGATTAGATGCAGTTATAGTTCAGGATGTTGGCGCCATGCATTTTATCCATAGGCATTTTCCGAACCTAGAGATTCATGCCAGTACTCAGACAACCATAGCTATGGCCCAGGGAGCAGATTTGCTAAAGGATGTGGGAGTTACTAGGCTAGTTACCCCTAGGGAACTGTCCCTTAAGGAGATAAAGAATATTAGAGAGAATACGGATCTAGAGATAGAAACCTTTGTCCACGGTGCTTTATGCTACTGTTACTCAGGGCAATGTCTTATGAGTAGTATGATAGGTGGTAGAAGTGGTAATAGGGGAAGATGTGCTCAACCTTGTAGGATGCCTTATCAGTTCTTTAATGGAGATAAACAGGTAGCAGGGGAGCAATATTTACTTAGTCCTAAGGATATCTGTACAGTGGCTATGATCCCGGAGATGATAGAGGCAGGTATTGATTCCTTTAAAATAGAAGGTAGAATGAAGAGGCCAGAATATGCTGCTGCAGTTACCCATGTGTATAGAAAATATGTAGATCTATATAATGCCTTGGGTAAGGAGGGTTTCAAAAATTATATCAATGAAGCTCACAGTGATTATAAGCAGGATATGCAGGAACTCCAGGATATTTATAACCGTGGTGGTTTTAGTGAAGGGTATTTAAACACCTATAACGGCAAGAAGATGATGTCATTAAATAGACCCAATCACAGTGGTGTTTATATTGGTGATGTAATTAGTGTAAAAAATAATCAGGTTACAATTGCTCTAAAGGAAAGTGTACAAGGGCAGGATGTATTAGAAATAAGAAAAAAGGAAGAAGTAAAGTTTGAGTTTACTGTTAAGGACAACAAGGAAATAGGTGGACACATACAGGTATATGTGGGACCTAGGGCATATCATAAAGCCAAGGGAAATCATAAGAGAGTATCAAATGCTCCAGCTGTAGGGGATATGGTATTTAGAACTAAGAATACTCAGCTACTAGAGAGAATTGCTGATGATTATATATTAAATAATCAAAAGTATGATATATTTGGAACCCTAAGGGCTAAGGCCGGTGAAAAACTCTCCTTAACTATTGATTATGATAAATGGTCAGTTACAGTCTACCATGAAGTAGTGCAAGAGGCCATGAAGCAACCTATGACCCGGGATAAGCTGGTAGCTCAAATTAAAAAAACCGGCAATACCATTTTTGAATTTATCAATGTGGAAGTGGAGATGGATGATAATATATTTGTGCCTGTAGCTTGGTTAAATGAGTTAAGAAGAGATGGCATACAAAGGCTTATGGATCAGGTGGCTGGATCTTATCGAAGGACTGAGAATATTAGTTATCAAGAGCAAGCCTATAGCATAAATAAAAATGAAGAAGATATGGGGATATCGGTTGCAGTACAGACAAGAGAGCAACTTAAATTGGCACTTAAATATAGGGAAATCAAAGCCATCTATGGGGATTATGAGATATTTAGCGATAGAAATGAAGGTAATATAGATTTAATTGATGAAGTAAAGTCTAGGGGGAAAAGTTTTTATATGATTCTTCCTCATATATGTAGACTTTCTGCATATGAAACTCTAAAAGAGGACATATTTTCATTAAAGGAGCAAAAGATAGACGGTTATCTGGTAAAAAACTTTGAGGAAATAGCCTTATTAAAGGAAATATATGGGGAGCAATTTAATGATAAAGATATTATCTTAAATTACAATATGTATATATATAATAAAGAGGCAAAGGAATTTTGGCGAAAAAAAGGTATAAGCCATTTCACAGCGCCTGTGGAATTAAATTCACGGGAGTTAAAGAAACTACAGATATATGACTGTGATATGATTATTTATGGTTATCAACCAGTGATGGTCAGTGCCCAGTGCCTAATGGCCAGTACAAATGGTTGTCATCCTTGTAAAAATGGGGAGCGAAGGAATACTTATCTTTCCGACCGGTTAAACAAGAAATTCTTTGTGCAAACCCACTGTAAAATGTGCTATAACATAATTTATAATGGCCAGAGATTAAACTTGCTTGATCAACTAGAAGAAATAAATGAAATGGCACCAAAGAGTTTAAGATTGGACTTTACCTTAGAGACCGTAGAAGAGATGAAGATGGTGCTGGACACTTTCCTTGCCTCAGGTGGTGGCAGGATGGGCCCACTAATAATAGATAATATTACGACAGGACATTTTAAACGGGGTATCGAGTAAAAAATGACTACTATAAGCTAAGTTAATGACATCGATTTTGGAGAAAGGAGTTAGGGCTGTCACAACAGACAGCCCTATAAGGGAGTATGAATTCAATTGTAGAGTTAACCAAATATATAATGATGTTATTAGTTGGAATCTATACCTATTTCATATTTCGTATTTTTCGGTATAGGAATAAGACAATTCAAAACAAGGTATACAGATGGATGACAATTCTTATATTTACACTACATTTTATGGGTTATTTTACCTTGTACATTCAGATATGGAATGATAAATTAATTCTCCTATATGGTGCTGAAGTCTTTATACTTTCTGTAGTTTTAAACCTATACAATAAATTTTATCCTAAACACTCTAAGCTTATTCTTAGGAATATGTTACTGCTTACAGTTATCGGTTTTATTATGTTAACCAGATTGTCCTATGACAAGGCTGTTAAACAAGTATTTATAGTAGCCGTATCACTGATTTTGAGCTTACTGGTACCATATATACTGGTATCTTGCCGTTGGCTTTATAAGTTTGGCTGGGTATATGGTGTAGTTGGAATTATGCTGCTACTGATAGTACTTTTTGCTGGTGAGACCCAATATGGAGCCACCAACTGGCTGACTTTAGGGGATATAAGTTTTCAGCCTTCGGAGTTTGTAAAACTTTTATTTGTCTTTAGTATTGCATCTATGTTCTATGAGGGTACTGATTTTAAAAGAATAGTTCCCATAACTATTATGGCAGCTGCCAATGTGCTTATTATGGTCTTTCATAAGGATTTGGGCGGGGCCTTGATATTTTTTGTTACCTATGTATTTATGCTTTATACAGCCACCAATAAAGCCCTCTATATGTTTGCGGGGTTAGGTTCTGGTAGTATTGCTTCCTTAGTAGCCTATAAACTATTTGGCCATGTTAGGGTAAGGGTAATGGCATGGCAGCATCCCTTTCGTTATATCGACAATGAGGGATACCAGATTACCCAATCATTATTTGCCATAGGTACAGGGGGCTTTATGGGCTTGGGATTGAATCAAGGACTTCCTACTAATATTCCAGTGGTAGACAGCGATTTTATCTTTTCTGCCATATCAGAAGAATTAGGAGGACTTTTTGCCATCAGTATTATACTTATTTATGTTAATCTATTCATTGTATTCATGGATATCTCCATAAAATCAGAGGATTTATTTTATCGTTTGCTTTCACTGGGATTTGCTGTAATGTTTGCCTTTCAAGTTTTTTTATGCATCGGAGGGGTTATTAAATTTATCCCTTCGACAGGAGTAACCCTACCTTTAATCAGCTTAGGAGGTAGCTCTGCCTTCTCTACTATAATTATGTTTGCTACAATGCAGGGGATTTATCTACAACAAAGATTTTATAAAAATGATAGAGCTGAAGGTATTGGTTAAACAATCCGGTTAGGAGTCGGTGGTTATGAATAATATGAATGAAAATTTTCAGAAGGAACAGAAAAAGTCAATACTTAGAGTAATCTATGTTTTTGTAGGTCTATTTATTCTTACTATAATATATTTCACTCACTTTATATTGGTAAAAAGTGGTGATGTCATTAACAATGCCTATAACAGGAGACAAGGTGTTTTGGAAGAAAAGGTGATTCGGGGAAATATTCTATCTTCCAAAGGTGAGATACTGGCCAGAACTGCAATAGACAAAGAGGGTAATGAAAAAAGAGAATATCCTTATGGTGATATGTTTGCCCATGTGGTAGGTAGATATACTAGAGGTATTAGCGGTATTGAAGAAGCTGAAAATATTAGGCTTCTTACTTCGGATATCAATTCCATAGAAAAGATAGTATATGAATTATCAGGCCAAAAGAACTTGGGTAATAATGTGATAACAAGCTTAGATGTTCAGTTACAGAAGATAGCATATGAAAGCTTGGGTAATAATCGGGGAGCTGTGGTTGTTATGGAACCTAATTCTGGAAGGATACTGGCAATGGTATCTAAACCTGCTTATGATCCCAATAAGATAGATAGCACTTGGGATGAGGTTAGTAGTAATGAGGATGAGTCGCCTTTAATTAATAGGGCTACCCAAGGATTATATGCCCCTGGGTCTACATTTAAAATAATGACCTCTTTAGCACTGATGAGACAAGATCCTGAATATGAGAATTATGAGTATTATTGCGATAGTTCCATAAAATATGAAAATATGGTGATACGATGCGCCGGTAAGGTCGCCCATGGTAAGGTGGATTTGGTAAAGTCTTTGGCAAAATCCTGTAATACTTCCTTTGTTAATATAGGAAATTCACTGGACATAAACCAATTTAGAATACTATGTGAAGAATTTCTTTTTAATAAGAACTTGCCTATAAGCATGGCCAGTTCACCCAGTAGCTTTAAATTGAACTCTGAATCTGGACAGAAAGAACTTATGCAGACATCGATTGGTATGGGAAAAACTCTGATTACCCCCCTACACAATGCTATGATTATTTCTACCATAGCAAATAAAGGAAGTATGATGAAGCCTCAAGTTGTACTTAGGGTAGAGAATGCAGATGGGCATACTATAAAAAGATATACCACCCAATCTATAGGTAATTTAATGACTTTAGAAGAGGCAGATTATTTGGCTCAGATGCTCAGGAGCGTGGTTGAGGATGGGACAGCCAAAGAATTAAAGGATCTGCCCTTTCAAGTAGCTGGCAAAACTGGTTCAGCTGAACAAGAGGGAAAGGCACCCCATGCATGGTTTGTTGGATATGCACCCTATGATAATCCTAGAATAGCTGTAAGTATTATTGTAGAGAGTGTAGGAACAGGTAGTGATTACGCTGTACCAATAGCAAAAAAGTTGTTTCAAGCATATCTTGATAGTGAGAATAATGGGGGATTTTGATGTTTTCTGTAGAAGAAAGTAGAATTGTCAGTTAGGCAGTGATAAAAAATATTATGGAAAATTTGTAAAATGTATGTTTGTTATTAAAAACAAGTTGAAAATAATACTATATTGATGTATACTTAGACCAGATAAGAAGATACACCAAAAAACAGGAGGAATTGCGATGATTGAGGCAACGAGCTGTGGTGGTGTAGTTATATTCAGAGGAAAGATTTTATTACTGTATAAAAACTATAAGAACAAATATGAGGGGTGGGTGCTACCTAAGGGAACAGTAGAAGAAGGTGAAGAATTTAAAGAGACTGCTATTCGCGAGGTTAGGGAAGAAGCAGGTATGAAAGCGTCTATAATAAAATATATTGGAAAAAGCCAGTATTCCTTTAGCACACCACACAATACAGTATTAAAGGATGTTCATTGGTA
>JAAYPX010000085.1 GCA_012519565.1 Clostridiales bacterium
CCAACACTGGCACCGGTATTTTAGAAACAATATTATTTAATACCTTATCTACATTAACTTTCGATAACTTGGCTTCTGGAGATAAGATAAGTCTGTGGGAAATAACCGGATTAATAAGTGCAATTATGTCATCAGGAATACAATAGCTTCTTCCTTCAAGATAGGCTTTAGCTTGGGAGGCCCGAAGCAGCGCCAAGGTAGCCCTAGGGCTAGCTCCCAAAGATAAATTATTATCTTTTCTTGTAGCTTGAACAATCCTCGTTATATAAGTTACCAAATCCTGGTTGACCTTTACCTCCTCTACTTCCTTCTGCATATGTACTATTATCTGACCGTTCACTACCGCATCTAAAGTCTTAGACAGTTCCTTATTAAGAAATCGGTCCGCCATCTGTTTTTCTTCCCCTGCTTCTGGGTATCCTATGGAGATCTTCATCAAAAATCGATCCAATTGAGCTTCTGGTAAATTATAGGTGCCCAAATAATCTATGGGATTTTGAGTGGCTATTACCATAAATGGCCTCTCAAGCTGATAAGTAACCCCATCCACAGTTACTTGCCTCTCCTCCATAGCTTCAAGCAAACTAGCCTGAGTCTTCGGTGAAGTACGATTAATCTCATCTGCCAAAATGATATTATTCATTATTGCCCCTTTGTTATATTCAAATTTACCTGTCTGGGTATTATAGATGGTTAGGCCTGTAATATCACTGGGAAGAGTATCAGGAGTAAATTGTATTCGAGTAAAACCACAATCTATTGTTTGGGCAAGGGTCTTAGCCAAGGTAGTCTTACCCACCCCAGGTACATCTTCTAAAAGTAAATGTCCCCCAGCAAGTAAAGTAATAAGGGCATTCTCAATGACCTGTCTCTTGCCAACAATAATCCTCTCCATATTACAAATCATATCCCTTAGATTATTCTGATGTTCCATATGGCACCTTCTTTCACATAAGCTTAGTAATCTGTATAAATTATACTTTATATCCCTTATCAACTGCAATACAGTAATCCTTAGATTTCTTACTGAATATCTGCCTTGTTACCATTGGCCCAGAATATTTTCCCTTGTATAGCTCTTAGCCTCATCCTTGGTTAATATTTTAGCCCAAGATACTCTTTTACTGGTATCGGAGCCTGGTCCATAATTTCCATACTCCGCAAAGAAAGCTGTTTCATGAGCCTTAGCCTTATTCCAGTCATGCCACCCTTCTTCCTTTATGTGGCTTCCTAAATATGAATTGATAATTACTACCTTAGCATAATCTCTCCACGGTCTTCCAAGATACACCGTATTGGGCTGGCAGTCACTGGTAAAACGGCAGTTCTTAAATACATATCCATAGGTTAATTCCTCTGGAGTAGAGGCGGCCGTAACATAACCATTAACTTTTTTATTTCTATTTAAAGAGAAAATCTCACAGTTTTCAAACAAGGCTGTTGCTCCGCCAAAAATGAAATCAACATCACCGCAAATGTAACAATCCTTAAAATAATGTCTCTGATTAACCCTGGGAGCAAACTCTTTAGGTCCTCTAAATCCACCCTTCTGTATTTCCTTTAGGGGCAAAGGGGCAGTGAATACTGTATCCTGGCTGCCAAGCATCCTGCAATTCTCAAAGGTCATCCGATCTCCATCAATGTATAAAGCAAGGGCCTGCCCCACCTCATCTCCAGGGCCTGCGCTGTTCTCAAAGGTTATATTACGGGCAGTAAAATCATTGGCATCAATAAATACTGAATAACTACGGAAAGTACCTCTCCGTTCATTATCATCCATTATATAATTAGCATAATCATCATGGGTAAGGATGACATCTTCAGCGCCACATCCTTCTAATGTTAATCCCCCTTGTTTTATCTCTAACTTCTCCTTATATACCCCTTTTCCAATCTGGATTGTGACCCTATCTCCTTCATATGCTTTAGCAACTTCCAAGGCTTCACCGATAGTCTGAATTCTACCAGCCTCCCCCTGGGCCACAGATATAACCACTTCTTTAGCCATTCCTATACCTCCCCATTCATTGCCTCTACTTCCACATAATCAAAAAACACCTTGCCCTTGGGTCTAATATCACAATTTGAAATGGCGTAAATGCCAATTTTAGCCCCTACCCAAACTGCTCCCTTGGGGGAAAATCTCCTGGTGGGAATGCTCCACTTATCATCTTCTATTAAATAAGAAAATTCTGCTGTTCCATCTTCATAAAAATTCATTTTGCAAATAAGATTATTATTCTTAGGACAGGTATATTCCTCAATAATATGTTCATCCCGAACTTCCCCGTCCCCAGAAGATTCTAAATAATACAATCTAATACCTGTGGCAGTATTTTCAATACATAAAGAGGCATACTGACCTCCGATCAATATTAATCCTGTTTTGCCACCAATAGGTAATTGAGAGAAATCTATATGTGTCTTAGCTGTAAAAGCAGGACATGGAATCTTTTGCGTAAGAATATTAGCACTATTCCATATAAGGGCCTTATCATCTCCAGTGGTATTAATAGGATATAAGCATAGACTTCCTTCTCTTTCTGTTAAAGAATAAAAGTCCTGGCTGTAATTGGCCATCCATTGCCATTGAAGGCCTAATTTATCTTTATCAAAATCATCACTGGTATCTGGCTCTGATAATTGTGAATTAATAAGCCCATCTGGTTTCTTATAAACTTCAACTGGTTCACCAATTCCCTTATTCTCCTTATCTATTCCAATAATAGGCCAACCATCCTTCCACTGAACAGGCTGCAAGTGGGCAATTCTTCCATATACACCCTTGTCTTGAAAATGAATAAACCATTCTTCTCCACCAGGAGTATCAACTAATCCTCCCTGGTGAGGGCCATTCGTATTGGCACTTCCCTGATGCATAACTTTTTTCTCCTCATAGGGTCCGTAGATATTGCTACTACGAAGGGCTGTCTGCCATCCATATGTTACCCCCCCTGCTGGAGCCAATATGTAGTACATGCCATCCCTTTTATATACCTTGGGACCTTCTATAGTAGGCTGAGTTACCGTACCATCAAATATAAACTTATCCTCACTTAAGCATTTTGTTCCCTCTGCATCCATCTCTAGGATACCTAGTCTGCTTTTAAATCCTATTCTACTGTTGGCATAGGCATGGATAATATAGGCTTTACCATCATCATCCCAGAAAGGACATGGATCTATAAAACCTTTACCTTCCCAAATACATCTTAAAGGGGTCCATTCACCCAAGGGATCGGTCGCTGTTGTCATGAATATACCTTCATCAGGCATACCAACGCAGATCCAAAACTTGTTATCATGATAGCGAATACTAGGGGCCCAAATTCCCTTGGCATGGGCTGGTTTATCGTATATATCATAGGGAAGTCTTTTTACAGCATGATTAACCAATTCCCAATTAACTAAATCTTTAGAAGTTAATATAGGTAGCCCTGGCATAAAGTTAAAACTGGATGCTGTCATATAATAAGTATCTCCTACTCTAATTACATCAGGATCGGAATAATCAGCATATAAAATTGGGTTACGATATCTACCATCTCCCAAATCAGATTGCCAAACCATTTTCTTTTTATTATTCATTTGCATAAAATCATCCAACCTTTCTAAACATGTTTTATCTTTAATAAGACCACTTATGTTATTTTCGTCATTATGATAGTATTTTCGAATAAAAATGAATTTTTATCATACTAATTTTGCTTATTATGTATGGCGAATAAAAATCACTGTTATGATTGCTACTATAGATAGTTTTTTAACAATAGTCAATATTATATTTTAACGAATTTTTTTTAAAACTTTTATATTTATGCATCATGCACTTGTGAATTTTTTAACAAAAAATGCTTTACAAATATAATTTTATCTGATATATTCTAGCTAGAAACACTTGTTAAATAATTAACAATCACAAGGAGGATAATATTATGGCTAAAACAACTCAACCTACTCCACAAGAACATGTTGACCAATTAGTTAACAACGCTCTTATAGCTTTGGAAGAGTTTTTATCATTAGACCAAGAAACAATTAATAATATCGTTCACGAGATGGCTCTCGCTGGCTTAGAAAGGCAACACGAATTGGCTAGGATGGCTATTGATGAAACTAAGAGGGGAATCTATGAAGATAAGATAACCAAAAATATCTTCGCTACAGAATATGTATGGCATTCTATTAAATATCAACAAACTGTAGGTATTATAGAAGATAATGAAGAAGAAGATTATATGATTGTTGCAGAGCCTGTAGGTGTTGTTGCAGGTGTTACTCCAGTAACCAATCCTACCTCTACTACAATGTTCAAAGCTTTAACCTGTATTAAAACCAGAAATCCAATTATCTTTGGTTTCCATCCAGGAGCTCAACAATGCTCAGTAGCTGCTGCTAAAACATTACTTGATGCTGCTGTTAAAGCCGGTGCTCCTAAAAATTGTATTCAATGGATTGAATTCCCTTCACTGGATGCTACCCAAGCGCTAATGAATCATCCTAAGGTATCATTAATATTGGCTACTGGTGGCGCAGGTATGGTTAAACAGGCTTATTCATCCGGTAAACCAGCTCTAGGTGTTGGCCCTGGTAATGTTCCTTGCTTAATTGAAAAGACTGCCAACCTTAAACGGGCTGTAACTGATTTAGTTTTATCCAAATCCTTTGATAATGGTATGATATGTGCATCTGAGCAGGCAGCTATCGTAGAAGCTCCAGTATATGCTCAAGTAGTTGAACTGATGAAGAAGGCTGGTTGCTACTTTGCAACAAAAGAAGAGGTTAAGAAATTAGAGCCTATTGTAATAGATCCAGTAAAAGGCAGTGTAAACCCTGCTATCGTAGGTCAGCCCCCACATAAGATTGCAGCCCTAGCAGGTATTACAATCCCTGAAAGTACTAAGGTTTTATGTACAGAAATTGGTGGAGTAGGCCTTGATTATCCTCTATCTAAAGAAAAACTTTCACCAGTTTTAGCAGTTGTGAAGGCTAATACCCTAGAAGAAGGTATGCAATATTGTGAGCAAATGCTTGCTTTAGGTGGCATGGGTCACTCCTCTGTAGTTCATTCTACTGATGATAATGTAATTAACGAATTCTCCAATAGAATGAAAACTGGCCGTATAATTGTTAACTCCCCTTCTACCCATGGAGCAATTGGTGATCTATACAATACCAATATGCCTTCCCTGACATTGGGCTGCGGTACCTATGGAGGCAACTCCACTACCCATAATGTTTCTGCAGTTGATCTAGTTAATTATAAACGTGTAGCTAAAAGGAGGGTTAACATGCAGTGGTTTAAGGTTCCAAGCAAGATTTATTTTGAATCAGGTTCTGTCGCATATTTATCCAAGATGCCTGAGATTACAAAAGCATTCATTGTTACAGACCCTTCCATGACACAGCTAGGTTATGTAAGTAAAGTACTGTATCAATTAAGAAAACGTGCTGATTACGTTCACTGTGAAATATTTGACCAGGTAGAGCCAGACCCAAGTATTGATACAATTATGAAGGGTGTAGAGCTTATGAACAAGTTCAAACCTGATGTTATTATTGCCCTTGGTGGTGGTTCAGCTATCGACGCTGCAAAAGGTATGTGGCTATTCTACGAGCATCCAGAAGCTGACTTTAAGAATATGTCCCTTAAATTCCTAGATATCCGTAAGAGAACCTATAAGTTCCCTACCTTAGGACATAAAGCTAAATTTGTTGCTATACCTACTACATCTGGTACAGGTTCAGAGGTAACTTCCTTTGCTGTTATCTCCGATAAGAAGGAAAATAAGAAATACCCTCTTGCAGACTACGAACTAACACCTGATGTTGCTATTATTGATCCTGATTTTGTTATGACAGTTCCAAAGAACTCAACTGCTTGGACTGGTATGGACGTTCTTACCCATGCTTATGAGGCCTATGTATCTATCTTGGCTTCAGATTATACAGATGCTCTAGCTATCCATGCTATAGACATGGTATTCCAATACTTAAAAGCATCTTACGACAAAGGAGCAGCTGATCCTACAGCTAGGGAAAAAATGCATAATGCCTCCACAATTGCAGGTATGGCATTTACCAATGCTTTCTTAGGTATAAACCACTCCTTAGCTCACAAACTTGGTGGAGAGTACCATATACCTCATGGTTGTGCCAACGCTATCCTACTCCCCCATGTAATCCGCTACAACGGAGTAGAATGCCCAACTAAGTTCCAATCTTGGCCTAAATATGAAAGCTATATTGTAGGAGAAAAGATTTTAACCTTAATGAGAAAGATTGGTTACAATCCTAAAGATGAAGCAGATGCAGTAGAGATGTTTGCTCAAAAAGTTGAGGAGTTAAATAAACATCTAGGTATTCCTGCTACTTTAAAAGAATATGGTATAGATGAAAAGGATTTCCTCAGCAAACTACCAGAACTGGCAGATTTAGCATTCGGTGATCAATGTACCACTGCTAATCCTAGACTGCCTTTAGTATCAGAATTAGAAGAGTTATATTTACTTGCATACTATGGTAAAGGTAACCTTCCAAAATCAAAAAGTAAATAAGGCAGTGAACTGCATTAAGTCAAAATAATACTATACAATTAATAATTAATTATATATCGGCCTCTTTTATAAACAATTAGGGTTATAGTACCCAGGTATACACCAAATTATACAGAAACTTAACTTTGAATATGAAGGTCAACTTCTCTTTAGGCAGGCAAAGTACCTCTGTAATATGCGGTGAACATCAGGGAGCTATAACCCTTTATCATTAATAATCTTGTCTGTAATCTGTGTTCTTTATGTCTAAAGACTTTTCCATACTAGCCAGATAGGCATTTAGCTTAACTAAAATGAATGTTTTATTAAAATCCCAATATATTAGTATAAAGAATAAATAGGAGCTTGTTTATGTATAGATCTTCTTCTGATCATAAACCTCAAGCAAATATAATGACCTTAACTGGAAGCGCCCATGTAAATGCTACCCCAGATATGGTTTTAATCCGTATGGGCGTACAGACGATGGGAGAGAACTTAACAGAAGCTCAAGAGGAAAATGCCAGGCTTAGTCAAAATGTCCTGCAGACCTTAAATCAAATGGGTATTACCAATACCCAAACCTTTCAATATGTAATTGATAAAATATACGAATGGGAAAATGGTATACGGATGGACCGTGGCTATACCGTTAGAAATATTTTTGAAATCCGTATTAGCAATGTGGAAGCAACTGGAGCCGTAATCGATGCGGCAGTAGGTAGCGGAGCAAATCTTGTAGAATTTATATCCTTTGAAGTCTCTAATACTGCAACCTACTATCGACAAGCTCTGAATTTGGCCATAAGGGATGGAATACAGAAGGCCAAATCCATATCTTCAAATCTAGGAATCCCCTTTAACGCTATTCCTATACGGATAACGGAAAATAGTACCATTCCTCTACCTTTCTCTCAAATGTTTACAGCCAGGGAAGGATTTAATACACCTATAGAAGCAGGAGAAAAAAGAATAGATGCATTAGTAACACTAGAGTTTAAATACTAGATTATATTATCAAAGGGAGGCTGCAGCTAAATTGAAACAGGTATACCGGCATAACCTGAATGAGGTTCACACCTGTATACCTGTTTAATATTTTGCTCTACTCGCCCGATATGAAGAGCTTAAAATCATATTTATCGGTTGTCAGTATTATGTCTTTACAGTTATCTTCACTTCCATTTGAACTGGCATGATACCATCATCTGCAATAAAGACTACTGTATAAGGCTCATCACTAATATCTTCATAAGTTGGAGTCCAGGTAAATTCGCAGGACTCTCCTGGTTTAAAATTAGAAGTATCAAATTGTGCTCCATCTGGTAGATTAAGAGCAGTTAAAGTCATTGGGGTTTCAATTCCCTCAACTGTATAGTCTCTCACAGCCACAGCTTCATTATAGATCATTCCATCGGTTTCCCTCCTAGAAGCTTCATAGGCTGGTTGCCTAGCCACTACGTCTATAACCAGCTTATCTCCTACCTTAATTGTTGGATCTTCTACTGGTGTAAAAAAAGGCCTAAATACTGTTTGAGGTAAAGGATACTCCTTAGTGGAACATTTAAAGCTATAGCCATTTTCAGGGATTGCCACAGTCTCATAGGAATAAAAGCTGTCTTTTGGCGTGCCTGGAGCTGGTGCCTTAATCTCAACATGCTTTATGGTTAGCTTCTCATCTATCTCCACCTCTTGAACGCAAGTGGAATGATACTGATAATCTTTCACATACTCATAGCCAGCAGGCCGTTTACAATGGTTGCTAACACATACTATCTCTTCCACCCCATCCTCATGGGCTGCTTGGATATTCTTAATAGAACCACGATTAACATCATCCAGTACTATAGGATACCTACTGTCCTTCACCATGTATTTCATCTGAATATTATTAAGGTGGAGGTTTTCCACATGCCTTGCATATAATCCATAGGCCGGCAAGATTCCCCAATTACTTGGTTCAGGATAAACCTCTGGTAATTCAGGAACATTAAAAGGGGCATCCCTCCAGACTCCTGCCTCTGGATCCCACTCTACCCTAGGCAAGAGTCCCTCATTCTTTAGAAAGAAGGTATTAACTAGCCAGGGTAAGGATTGAATATCCTTCTTCTGCTTGCGATTTTGCCTGTATTCCCAGTTGGTATTAAGTTGTCTTTGCTCAACTGCATGCTCTAGGCTTAGTCCCCCACGATATTCTAGGCTTATATTTTCTAATACTACATTTTTAATAGGGCTGCCAACCAGACCCATTATCTCTATAGGATATCTGGGATCAATATTTTTAACAGTAATATTACGAATTATAATATCATGAACGCGGGCTATATGATCACTGCCACAGGCATTGGCATATAGAAGCAAATCACTTTCCTGTAGCTCTTTATCATAATCCGCTACATAGGTCATGGATGCTTCATCATATTTCATGGCATAATATTTGCCATTTTCCTCATGATAGTTTGCCTTATTTAACTTACAGGGATTATCATTATCTACTATATTAAAATAAGATAAGCCGTCAACTGTTACCTGATGACTTCTATTATATGATGGAAGATAACGTTTTGCTGGATAGGATTGATAGCTTTCCTTAGCTGGAAGTACCCAGTTTTGATTATCCAAGCGTACATTAGGTTTTCCATCATTATTTGTTCCATTATTAGTGGCTTTGCCTACGGCTAAGGTTTCATCCGTAGAGTTGCCAGTAACAGGGAACCTACAGCGGTCGCCAACCTTTATAAAAATCGGCGAACTACTGATATCTTCTAATATTGAATCCTCAAATATAATATTGCTAAGATCAGATCCATCTACAGCTTCCAGGGCAAATCCTCTGGACCGCTTAAAATGTACTCTTCTAACTGTTACACAATCATAGCCACAAGTAGATTCCGTTCCTAACTTAACCCGGGCTGTTGGGCCGCAGCGATCTGTAGCCACTAGCTTATCAGTGGTATAAGTACCGTCATAAACAGCTCCCATATCATAGCCGCTGACTGTACAATCTTCTATTAAGACATTTTTAATGGGCATAAATATTCCGCCCCCATAAGAAGATTTCATAACTATGGCATCATCGGTTAAAGAATTAAAGGTGGAATTTCTTATGGTAACATTTTGGCAACAATCTACATCCAAGGCATCTCTATTGGTGTCAAGCAAAACATTATTAACCAATAGATTTTTAACACAGGTGGTGATTATTGCAAAATGTCCCCCTGCGACTATGGAAAAATCCCTTAGGGCAATATTTTCACACCTTACCAAGGCAATTGCTTTATTACCAAACCACTCTCCCTGATGTCCAGGCTCAGTACGCTTAAGTGGCTCATGGGGATCTCCCCCTAGCAGAACATTCTCTATCTCTCCTTCATCATTTAAAGCACTGCCATCGATAAGTCCAGGGCCATAAATCATTACATCATTTATATCGGCACCATAGATTAAACTATTGGCAAAATAAGTATGGCCATGATCCTGTAATCCCACATATGGGTTTACTTCCGGTTCCAGGTAATTGCCTCCTTCTCCCTCTTGTAATTGATAGGAGTTTTTAATATCAGTTTTAGCTGCCCGAAGTACACTACCTTCACTTAAATATAAATTAACCGTACTTTTTAGCCATATAGTATATACTTTAAAATCCCCTTTGGGAATTATAACAGTACCGCCTCTTTCAGCAGCCTTATTAATAGCAGAATTAATAGCCAGGGTATTTTCTACGGGAGATTTATCAACTCCCGCCCCAAAATCCTGGATATGGTATTGTTTATCCTCTTTCAGTAAATAAGTTTCATCAAAAGGACATCCTGTAGCTTCTTTTACATTAAACATAGTATCCTCCAAATCAGTATCTAGCAAGTATCATTAGTCAATATTTATTACCAAATTGGAAATGACATACCCTTCAACTTTAATATTCCTTCTACAAAGAAGTAATCTCCATAAATTATTGGAAGATCAATTTCATTTTCTCTATGGTATGCAACACATCCATTTTGAACTATGGAATCTTCCTCCTCATTCCAATTGCAATGTTTTTCTGAAACAGCATGTAAGATCTTAAATGCAGCCTCACTATATAATCTTTTCTCATGTTCGGTAACTAGATCTGCCAACTCCAATAATCCACACGCCGCACAGGTTGAAGCTGTTGTATCATACATTACTGGTTCCTCTGGTGCCATAAAGTCTACAAGAGCCACATATCCACTCATAGCTACATTGGCTATAAAATAATGGGCCACTTTCTTAGCAGCATCTAAGAATTCTTTATCACCAGTATACTTGTAACTTAGGGCAAATCCATATATAGCCCATGCCTGCCCTCTTGACCAGGCTGAATCAGGGCTATAACCTTGATTTTCAGGATAATATTCTAATTCACCAGTATCTGGATTAATTGCTGCTATATGATAACAGGAACCATCTTCTCTAAGCAAATGTTTCATAGTTGTATAGGCATGATTTATAGCGATAGTCTTATATCTAGGGTCTTTAGTTAAGTCGCTGGCCCAATATAATAATGGAAGATTCATCATGCAGTCAATAATCATCCAGCCTGCCCTTTCATCATTAACATGTTGACCACCCCATGCTCTTATAAACTGGCCACTTGGATTATATCTACCTGATAATAGGGTTGCTGCCTGTAATCCTCTTAATCTGGATTCTTCATTATTTGTTAATCTCCAATTAGCAACCGCTGTATGTAACCACATAAAGCCAGCATCATGGTCTGTACCCATAAATTTATTAAGAGCTCCATCTAATCTTTCTTCTTGTTGCTCAGCTAATTTTCTGTATTCTTCATCCTTGGTGGCATTATACATCTGCCAAAGAATACCTGACCAAAAGCCATTAGTCCACCAAGTTATATTTCTTTCTCCCATATCTACATAGCGACCATTCTCTGGTACATATGGAATAATACTACCCATTCTAGAACTCTGTGCTTTCATTTTTTTCTCTGTTTTTTCCCATACTGTTTCTAGCCATTTGTCTTTGATAATATTTTCGCTATTCATGTTTACCTCCACTATTATATATTTGTTATTAATATTACCTCTTTATTAAGAAAAGAATTATAATTCTATAAATTTTAAGTGTACAATTGCTATCAAATATAATAACTAGGTCTTAACCGTAATTTCTATGGAAGCTTATTCATAATCATTATATCAAATTATATAGGTACATACCAGCTATTTATTAAGATAGCATGTGGTGGAGCAAGGTCTTAAAACTTCGCTCCACCACATTCCACATTACATATTACAAAGCCCATACCAGGCTTCTTATTTAAACTAACTTTTCAAAATCCAACCTGATATTAAAATCAAACTCAGCTTCATTAAATTGATATTTAGGAAGTAATGCAGGACCACAGCTATTGGATCCAATACCACTCATCTTATAGTCTAGGCACACAACAGTATGTGGTGATTTTACCAATTCATAGTTATGCCTTTTCTCGCCTAATTCCTCCTGTGTATACTCAGATGCGTTGAAACTGAAATCCTTATGGCTAGTTACAATCAGGTTTGTATCCTTATTCTCAACCCTTAGGAATAGACAACCGCAGCGGCTGGAATTTTCCTGTGGTTTAATGTGATCTTCATGAAGATCTTCTATCTTAGAGCTGAATAGCCCTTTGTAGGATGCTCTACGTTTATCTAGATAGCTATTATATGGCCCATATCCGAAGTAATCAACTTTACTATAGGATTTTGGCATAAATAGCCGTAGTCCAAACCTTGGTAGGAATGGCATATTGGTATTTCTTAAACCATGGATGGATACATCCACTGCACCCTTGCTATCAATAACCCAAGCGATATCTAAATCTAGTATACGCTCCCTTTGGATTGCCGCAATAGCCAGCCTCTGCTTAATTACCAGTTTCTTCGCACCTTCTTCATTCTTCTGCTTAGTGGAAGTTTCATAGACACGGACTGTATGCCTATCATAGCCTGCTCTTCTCCATTCATGTTTTATATTCCTATCATTATCGGTTGGAGCTCTCCAGATATTAAATTCCATTGGCTTTTCTAATATATTACTTTGATTTATAACCATGGAATCAAAAGTACCAGTTATCTTATTAAACAAATACTTAAAGTTATCACCAATTATTTTGATATTAGTATCTGTTTCTATATATTCTAAGGAAACTGCCTTGCTAGCTTCTTTATCATCATTTTTATATACTTTAGGAATATATAAACCTTCTTGAAGTTGTATCTGATCTATTCCCAATTCATGGCCAACTTTAGTAAAGGGAAGATCTACATTCTGTATATATCTTAGATTGAGATATGTAAGACCTGATTCCGGTAATTTATAAGGAATTTTAATTACTTTGCTTGACTTAGGAGCAACATCTAAATCCCTTATTTCACCCTCATCATATACTTCCCCATTATGCATAACCTGATAGCTTATATATAGGTAATCCTTAAGATTGGTGAAATCTAGTTTATTATCTATAAGAATTTCACCCTTTTCTATATTTACGGCACTGGCCCTAACTGGGCGTATAACATTTTTATACTCTATTAATCCAGTTCCAACAGTGCGATCAGGGAATACTAATCCATCTACACAGAAGTTACCATCATGGGGGAATTCACCGAAATCGCCGCCGTAGGCGTATTTTTTCTTACCATCAGCAGTAACACCTACATATATAGCATGGTCACACCATTCCCATACAAAAGCTCCTACCAATCTGTCTTCACTATATATTTTCTCAAAATAATCTTCTAGGTCTCCAGGTCCATTACCCATTGCATGACAGAACTCACATAACACAAAGGGCTTTATATCCTTTTCATTTTCAAAATATTTATTAATTCCTTCAACTGAAGTGTACATATTACTATAAACATCTAGCATAGAAAGATCAGCCTCATGTCCTCCAGTTATATGAACGCTACCCTCGTAGTGGGTTAATCTAGTATTATCATAGGATTTTACCCATCTACCAGCTTCCTCAAAGCTTCTACCCCATCCAGCCTCATTACCTAAGGACCACATTATAATACTGGGATGGTTTTTATCTCTGATAACATTTCTTTGCTGACGATCTAGAATAATCTCATCAGAGATATCTCTCATAACAATATCACCAAAGGTTTCTGAAGGTGATCCATTAAAGGTAGCAACAGCACCATGGCATTCCACATCAGCTTCCCCAATTACATAGAAACCATATTCATCACAAAGTTCTAAGAACCAAGGTGCATTAGGATAATGGCTTGTACGAATGGCATTGATGTTATGCTCTTTCATCAGGGAAAGATCCTTTAAGGCCTGCTCACGGCTTATGGTATAGCCGGTTACTGGATCACTATCATGGCGATTAACACCCTTTAATTTGATAGCTACATTATTAAAATAAATTATACTATCTTTAATCTCTGTCTTACGAACTCCCACCTTCTGAGTAATTCGCTCATCATCGGTCTCTAAAACCATAGTATAAAGAGTGGGTTTTTCTGCACTCCAAAGCTCTGGATTATTCAAATTAAATTCTACATATCCTTCACTGGCAGATTTACTCTCTAATAATTCCCCTGTAGGAGAATATAGGCTACATTTAGTAGGGATCTCTTGATTTAAATACTCTATATCTACGGTTATATCTGTCTTACTACAATCTTCATTTAAATTAGTTTTAATAAAGAAATCCCTAATATGTTCATTGGAACGGGTTAATATGTAGACATCACGGAATATACCTGACATTCTAAATTTATCTTGGTCTTCATAATAACTTCCCAAACACCATTTCATAACCAATACAGCCAGGGTATTCTCACCTTCAACTAGTAGATCAGAAATATCAAATTCACTGGTGGAGTGAGAAACTTGGCTAAAGCCTACAAACTTACCATTAATCCATACATAGAAACAGGAATCGACACCTTCAAAATTAAGGTAGTTTTTCTGCTCTATCTGTTCTTTGCTAATATGAAATTTCCTTATATATGCTCCACAAGGATTTTGCTCAGGAACATAGGGTATATCATAAGGAAAGGGAAAATTAACATTGGTATATTGATGTTTATCATATCCATGATTCTGCCAACAACTGGGCACAGGAATATCATCAAAGGATCTACTATCAAAAGAAGGATTAATAAATTCCTCCTCAACCTCAAATCTGTTATTATAATATTTAAATTTCCAAGTACCATTAAGTAATTGAACTCTACTTATCTTTTCACTAGAATTGTAATATGGCACATAATATGCCCTATTTGGCATGGTCCCCACGTGAAGATTTTTGGGATCTTCATAATAATTAGGTAAATTCATCTGTCATTCCTCCTAAATTAAATATTTAAACTCCGACATCATTATACAATATTAACAAAGAATAGTAAACACTACTTTCCTTTATTTTAGCTACCACATAAAGATATCATTACCACGAAATTTAAACATTGCTTCCATAAAATAGCTATCACCGTATATAATTGAAAAATGATGATTTTCATCATGATAGGAAGCTGAACACATGGTTAATAAATTATCTGTCTCATCTGACCAATCTACATATTTCTCATCTAAAACCTTAAGTAAATTTAAAGCTGCATTAATATATATATCTTTCTCATATTCACCAACATGTTTAGCTATTTCAATTAATCCACACGCTGCGATGGCGCTGGCTGTAGTATCTATATAATATGGTTCCTTAGGTGCCCTAAAATCAACCCTAGGTGTATAGTCGTCACAGACACAGGATATGAAATAATGGGCTATTCTTTTGGCTGTGTCAAGATACTCCTGTTTGCCTGTATGTATATAACTAATGATAAATCCATATAGCCCCCAAGACTGTCCCCTGGACCAGGATGAGCCTTTGCCATATCCTTGTCCTCCATAGCTTCTCACAACTCCACCTTCAACCGGGTCAAATTCAACTATATGGTTAACAGAGCCATCAGGCCTAATAAATGTATTCATAGTAGTATCAGCATGTTTTATAGCAATTTCTTTAAAACGGGGGTCATTGTTTTCTTCGCTAGCCCAATATAATATAGGTAGATTCATCATACAATCGATAATTGCCCAACCTCTGGTATCATTATTGGGATCAAAATCATTCCAGGCACGGATAAATTCGCCAACTGGATTATACCTGCCTGCCAATAAATTTGCTGCCATCATTGCCCTTTTTCTAGACTTTTGATTGCCAGTCATAATATAATTGGCAACACTGGTTGGCCTCCACATGAAACCCACATCATGGTGTAATCCATAATATTC
>JAAYPX010000086.1 GCA_012519565.1 Clostridiales bacterium
CAGACACATTGAAAAAGGAATGAAACATAAAAGTTTTTATAACTTTTTATAAGTTTTCAGTAACGGGAGTTTTGATCTCTAATATAATACTAATAGCTATGGGATTTAGTTTATATTCATTGGGTGCATTTAATTTTATAAAAAAGGACTTACCCTTGTAGTTAAGCTAATTTTATAGGTTGGAAATTGGCTTTAGAATTAGAAAATATGGTTTACTTTCTTATGTTTAAGAATTAAAATTATATTTAGAGATAAAACTATTACATATTAGATAAAGGGGGTTCCAGATTGGGCGAAAACAATATATTATCTGGCGGCATTGATATACTAAAGGAGATAAAAGAAAATCTGCTTAAATTGCATAACTATCAATCTAATCTTAGTAAGTTGGTTTTAGAAGAAGAGGGGTTAGAAAAAAGTATTGCCAGCATAGAAGAGGCTGTGGCAATAGAAATTACCAATACAACTAAGAAACGTAGGCAGGAAATAGAAGAAACCTTTGATAAGCAAACAGGTATTATAAAGGCAAAAATAAAAAAAACAAATGATAAAAGGGATAAATATAAAAATGCCAAGGTCTCTGAGAGAATTGCTGAGGAAACAGAGTTTCTTAGGGCTGAAAATGATAAGCTAAAATCAGAAGGTAAATCCTTATTAAAAGAAAAGCGCCTTCCGACTTTTTGCTATTCGAAATTATTTTATGCCCTATATTCCCCTGGGGACTTTATGGATTTTCTTATAATATTAGGGGTTTTACTTATTACTATGTTTGCTATTCCCTGTAGTATTTATTTTTTCTTATTACCAGAGCAAAGAACATTATACCTTATATTAATTTATATAGTGGCTGGGATACTGTTTTTTGGCCTATATATTTTAATAGGCAATCGCACCAAGGACAGGCAGCCTAGTACTATAAAAGCAGTTAAAGAGATTAGAAATAGTATTAAAAAGAATAAGAAGCAAATTGCAGCCATTAGAAAAAGTATTTTAAAAGATGGGGACGAAAGCTCCTATGGACTGGAAAACTTTGATACAGAACTGCAAAAGCTCCAGAAAGAAGTTAATGATATTGAAAACAAGAAAAAAGAAGCTTTGCTAACATTTGATAATACCACCAGTAAAGTTATAGCAGGAGAGATAAGGGCTAGACGAGAGGCAGAGATTATAGATAATAAGACTAAATTGGATAAATGCTTTGAAGATATAAGAGAATGTGAGGAAGAGGTTAAGGTCTTAACCTTAAAAATAGCCAGTGAATATGAACCATTTATAGGAAAAGACCTTATGACCTTAGACCGTCTTGAAAGCTTGATTAATATTATTTCCGCCGGTAATGCCAATACGGTTTCAGAGGCATTAACTTATTACAAACAGAACATGGAGATGGAGAGCAAGTAGTATCTAATCTACGGGGCAAAGGGACTTTAATTGGTTAAAACAATAGTGAATGCCTAGACAAATCTGATCTGCCATTGACATTACTACATTAAGCCGTGTGGTTTGGAGTAACATATGATCTAGAATTCCTGAAAAGTTCACAATACCTGTTATAAAGATATCCCCTACTTCCGGAAGCTCCTTGTTTACTCCAGCACCAGGTTTTAAGGGCCCTTCCCCCAGAGTAATATAACCAATGTGATTGGATTTACCTAAAGAGGCGTCTATTGCAATGATTAAGGCGTCCTCGTGATTCTGATAAATCATTTCAATGGTATCCTTTAGGTTTTTTGCATGTACTGGTTCATCTAATGTTCCATAGATATAATAATCTTCTTGTCTATTATATTTTGATAATTTATAACCAATGATAGGTCCAAGACAATCACCAGTAGCTCTATCGGAACCAATACATAGAAATACAATTGTTCTATTTAGAAGAACATGTTTTTTCATCATTTCCAATAACATTCTGCCTAACTCATAGGCAGAATTTTTATCGGATGAGTTGAAATAACTAATTCTTTTATTATTTCTAAATAATATTCCCATAATACCTCCAAATATATTAAAAGAATGAAACTCAAGTAAAGTATTACCAATAAGTAAAAAAATAGACATTATTTATTAATTAAAATATATATTTTTTAGTCAAAAAAATTTAAGTTTTGATAAAGTAATGAAAAATTAATAGTTAAGACAAGAGAAATTATACGAATATAAGATTTTCATGAAGATTTCTGAAGATAAATTCTTATGGGCTAACAGCTTAATCTGACAAATAGCATGTCCCAATTATGATAAAATAAAATATATTTGTGGAGTTCTATGCATATATTTGTAAGGGATAGGAGTGAGTTCAGTGATAGAAAAGATTAATAGCAATGAAAGCTTGGATAAAAATAAAACAGACCCAGTACAATCTTTATTTAAAATGCCTAAAAATATACGCCAAGTAGGAAAAAGTAAAACATCAAAGAAAATATATGTAGAAGATTATGTAATGTCCTTTATAAAGCAATTGGCCAGTGAAGAATTTTCTAGGTATAAAGTTGCCGTATTAGTAGGGCATAATGTAGTACAGGAAGGCTATCGTAATATTTTTATCCAAGGTGCAGTAGAGATTAAAGAGAAAGAAACTTCCCAAGACCTATTGTTCACCAATGAAGCATGGACTCAGATATATGATGATATAAAAAAATATTTTTGTGACTTAGAAATAGTAGGCTGGTTCTTAGGCGGTCCAAGCTACCTATTAGAGGATATGGAAAAAATACAGAGGGTTCATCTAGATAATTTTGCAGGACAGGACAAAACCCTACTCTTATATGATAATATAGAAAAAGAAGAAGCATTTCATATATATGAGAATGGCCAATTGACTAAACAAGAGGGTTACTACATATATTACGAAAGAAATGAAGAGATGCAAAACTATATGATAGATAATAAGCAACCCAAAAGTGAAGAGGTAACTTATGAGGATAGGGCAACTAAGGAAATTAGAACCATTATCCACAATAAGAAACCAGTCACTGAGGAGAACAAGGGGGTAACTAGACTGATGTATGCAGCAGGAACTTTATTGGCTATTATTGTTCTTGTTGTTGCAGCAGCTATGTTAGACAACTATGATCAAATGAGGAATATGGAAGATACAATTAACACTCTAGCTGATAATCTGAGGCAGGTGGAAAATATATTTACAGAGTATAGTGATAAAACAACTCCCTTACAAGAGGCTACAGGTGAAGCTTTGAATAACAACGAGGAGGAGAATAGCCTGGACATCCAAATTGCTGAAGGTAATATCAAACCAGTAATCGATGATAATATCTCAAGTATACCTGATAAAGATACTACAACTCCTACAGTGGCTCCGACAAAGGCTCCCAAAGAGGATGAGACGAAGCAAACACTGGTGGAAGTAAAATATTATATAGTGCAAAAAGGAGATACTTTAGCTGGGATTTCCTATAAGTTATATAATTCTGCTAACTATATCTCGGTAATTAAGGAATTGAATAACCTAGACGATGAGGATTTTATATATTATGGCCAGAAGCTAATAGTACCTTAGTTATTATCTAATGCTTATTAATTTTAAGTATATGGGGAAATATCAAAAAAGGGATTGTACAGATCAAGGGCACAACCCTTTTTTGATTCATTAGGCCTATTTCTTTTAAAGGTTTATATTTGATAAACTAGGAATAAAGACTGGTTATCACTTAAATCAAAAAAAGAGTGATATAGGAGCAGAAATGAGTTATAATTTTGATAAAAGCGTATTGAAGTTATTTAAATAATTATCTGTAATAGGAGTAAGAAATGGCAAAAGCAAATGAGATACAATCCATTAGAGATTATGGTCGTCGTAAAAAAAGAATAAGAAGACGTAATATACTAATTATAAGCATACTTCTTTTTGCTCTTTTGGCTTCAGTAGTGGTTTATATAATAAATCTTATTAATAAAAGCTATCAGAACTATGAGGTGGTAAATAATGTAAAAAACACCAGTGAGAAGGCGGTTGGCTATCTGAAGTATGGATCATCTGTTATAAAATATACTAAAAATGGTGCTGTTGCAATTAGAGGTAATGGTAATGTCTTATGGAATGTATCATATGAGATGTCAGATCCCATTGCCGATGTCTGTAATGAATATGTGGTAATAGCAGATAGAGGGAAAAACAGTATATATATTATGAATAAGAATGGGGCCGTTGGCAATTTTACTACTTTAAATAAGATTATTAAGGTGAAGATTGCCAAGCAAGGAGTAGTGGCTGCTTTAATGGAAGATGAGGATAAGAATATAATTAAACTATATAGTTTAGATGATACCATTATTACTGATAGTGTTGAGGATAATGTTATTGTAGAGAAGATATCAAACATCAGAAATGAAGGTTACCCAATGGATATTGCATTGTCAGAGGATGGGAAAAAGCTACTGGTATCATTTCTATCTATATCAGAAGGTGAATTGTTAAGTACCATAGGATTTTATAATTTTGGTGATGTAGGAAAAAGCTATATTAATAGTTTTGTTGGAGGCTATGAGTTTAAAAATATTGTAATTCCTAAGGTGGAATTTTTAGACAACGATACAGCTGCTGTATTTAAGGAAGATGGCTTCTTGCTATACTCCATTCCAGAGCTACCAGAATTAATTTATGATATATCAGTTGAGAAAGAGATAAAGAAAATTTTATATAATAATCGTAATCTAGGCTATGTATTGTCAGGAGATGGGACAAATGATCAATTAAAGATATATGACTTTAAAGGTAATCTCATCTTAGATGAGCAAATAAGTTCTCAATACAATAAGATAAGACTTTTCGGAGACGAGATTATTATGTATAATAATCTAAATTGCCTTATACAAAAGATTAATGGCAAGGAAAAATTCAGAAATGCCTTTGATACCAATGTTGAGGAGATTATTCCGATAAATAATCTGGACCGATATTTCATTATAAATGAATCAGAAGTACTTGATATTATGCTAAAGGAATAATAGATATTCCCTAATATATAAACTTAATATTAAATATCAGTTATAATATGGAAAAAAGCAGTCGATATTATCTAATGGAGACCACTAAGAAAGGAGGGGAGTTTGTGAACTGGTTGTTAATAATAGTTTTAATAATACTTATTGGGTCAGCCTTGTTAGGATATAGAAAAGGATTGATTAAGACTGTATTTTCAATGTTTTCTACAATTATTGCCTTAATCTTAACTTTGATAATAAGTCCAACAGTCAATGATATTATGAGGAACAATGAAAATTTCTATAACATGGTATTAGACAAAGTTAATGTTGCCCTTTCTATGAATGAGGAAAATATCGAGGATGAAATACAATTAGGAGATATCAAAGAAGATCAATTAAGCTTGATTGATGATCTACCCTTACCGGAGGTCATTAAAGATTCCCTAAAAAAGAATAATACTCAGGAGATTTATAAAGCTCTTGCTGTAAATAATTTTAAGTCATACATAAGTAACTATTTTACAAGTATAATAATAAATGCATTGGCGTTTATAATTACATTTGTTATAATAATAGTATGTCTATGGATTATAAGTATTCTGCTGGATATTATTAGTAGGCTTCCAGTGTTGAACAGGATCAACAAAACTTCAGGATTGTTGATAGGACTATTACAGGGTTTATTTAATGTATGGTTATTGTTCATTATGCTTACTACCTTTGGAGGAGCTGAATTTGGTCAAAAAATATTCCTGATGATAGAGGAAAGTAAATTGTTAAGTTTTATTTATAATAACAATTTAATACTACCTTTTGTGACCAGTGCGACCAAGTTGTTTTTTTAGCTTCAAAGAAGGCTTATTAGTCAACGAAAAATTCCAGTAGGATGCTAGAGATTCGTGACTTTGGTTATAAGAGATTCAGAGCATGAATGTTATTATAATTTTAATATGATGCTTTATGCAACCATCTAGGTTGATACTGCAATAATAATTTAATATCAAAGGAGCAATGAATTATGAATGAAGTTTTGAGTAAAATTCAAAAAATAGGTATTGTACCTGTAATTAAGTTAGATGATGCAAAAGATGCATTACCCTTAGCGAAAGCATTAATAGATGGGGGCTTACCTTGTGCTGAGGTTACTTTCCGTACTGCGGCGGCTGAGGAATCTATTCGTATCATGCATGAAGCATATCCTGAGATGCTAATAGGTGCTGGTACAGTGCTTACCACTGAACAGGTAGATGCGGCTGTTAATGCAGGTGCTAGCTTTATAGTAAGCCCTGGTCTTAATCCTAAAGTTGTAAAATATTGTATAGATAAAAATATACCTATAACTCCTGGATGTTCTAACCCTAGTGATATCGAGATGGCTATTGAGTTAGGATTAGAAGTAGTTAAATTCTTCCCAGCAGAAGCAGCAGGAGGTCTAGCTATGATAAAAGCTATGGCTGCTCCATATGTTAATATGAAGTTTATGCCTACTGGTGGTATAAATGCTAAAAATCTAACTTCTTATTTAGATTTCCCTAAGATTATTGCTTGCGGCGGTAGCTGGATGGTAAATGATGCTTTAGTGAAAGCGGGCAAGTTTGACGAAATAACTGCTCTTACCAGAGAAGCTGTAAACTTGATGCTAGGCTTTGAGTTACGCCACATTGGAATTAATGCATCCAGCGAAGGAGAAGCTGATACAGTTGCAACATCCTTTGAGAAAATATTTGGCTTCACTAAGAATGTAGGTAACAGTTCCATCTTTGCTGGTACAGGTATTGAGGTAATGAAACAACCTTATCTTGGTAAGAATGGACATATTGCAATTCAGACTAACTATATTGAACGGGCAATATATCATTTAGAGGCTCAAGGCTTTACCTTCAATGAAGAAACTAAGAAATATAATAAGGATAATAAATTAGCAGCGATTTATCTAAATGAAGAGATAGGCGGCTTTGCTGTTCATTTAGTTCAGAAGTAAAGAAGGTCTTAATATCATATGTCATCAGTGGTGGTAATAATACTCCCACTGATGACAAACTATGATTAAAAATAAGCTTTTAATAAAACTGTAGGAATTGAACGTGTATTATATAATGTTTTAAATATTTTAAATAAAAGCTCAATTTGCTCTTGACTTTATAAAATAAAAGTTGTAAACTAATCTTTGCCGTTGCGAATGGTGGCCACTGATAAGTATGATTAGAAGTCATAATAGACTCAACAAAATGAGAAAAAGTGGTTGACATTTAAGGCTGAGTGAAGTATAATGAATATCCGTCAACGTTAAAATTATGTTGACAAAAATGTTAAGAACCTTGATAACTAAACAGTGAAACAACCCTGAAAATTCTAAAAAGTTCAGAACCAAGACATGGGTAAAACCAAGACTTTGGTTTTGGAAATAGATTTTCATTAGACTAACCAGACTGACTGTAAAAGTAATGTTTTATATGGAGTAATCTATAATAAATAACTTTGCAGATAGAAAGGTAAGTCAACGAACCGTATTCGATA
>JAAYPX010000087.1 GCA_012519565.1 Clostridiales bacterium
ATTATTCTCATATTTTAAACTTTGTTTAAAAAAGGCAATTACTATTAGGTAAGATACCATAATAGCAATTGCCATATAATTATTAGCCTTATTTCACCCTAAAACTCTTAGGTGCTAGTTTATACACAAGAATAAGAGCAACTCCAATATATAAACTGGTAAAGATCAATATTCCTATTACAAAACCTACAGAACCAGTTCTAATTTGAAAACATATCCAGCTAAACAAGTAGAGCACAGCGTTAATAACGTTAAAAAACGGGTTTTTAATATTTAGATCAGTGGTATAAGGTTGAAATACGTAATACAAAAATAAATGGTGTACTGTAAAAAATATAGCAAGTAATATGATAGCTATTAAAAAAATTAGCGTATCAAGATTCAACCAGTCAGTCCCACATAAAATATTAAATAAAATAACCGCTAGACATATGCTACCACCAATAATAATATTGTAAATAGATATTTTAATAAGGCGAATATTAAAATTATAGATTATTGTCTTAGGTTTTCTATAAAAACCATAACGCAGCAAACTTATATCACAATTATAGAACATGGCCCTACAGGCTTTGTCAGCTACTGTTATTAGATACATAATAAACACAAAGATAGGAAGTCTACCAGTAATTAATCGACTGATTATTATAGCTAAATCATTATTAATAAGATATATAGCTACCCCTATTAAGAATGTAATTCCAACTGCAATTAAACGATTATAAATTGGTTTTACCAGGAGCCTGTGATGCCTATTAAAAAATAGAGCATTTAAATAAGAATAACCTTTCTTATTGTCAAATCTTTCCTGACGATAATTGGTATATTCCAGATCTTTATCTTTAAGCTTAACATCGGCAAAATTAGCTCCCCTAGCCTTCTTCATCTCTTCTGAGAACATATATTTTGTATCTAAGGTTTTAGGAAGTTTCTTTTGATAATGCTTATACCCAGCCATAATATAATAGAGGGATATAGCTCCAATAGCTAAATAAATTATAAGGCTAATTGGATGAAGCAGTATATTAGTTAGGGTCCAGTTTAAACCTAAGTACATCGGTAAATAGGCAGCTACAAATGCCAAAAACGCAAGAGGTATTAATATAAGATTTTTTCTGCATAGGATAACTTCTGTTCGGTCATAGATATAAAGTTGTAATGCCTCTCCCAATAGACGAAAACATATGTAAGCTATCCAAAATATCATTACTTCAATTATTGTACCACCGGTAGCCAAGGCCGCAATAATAAAATATATAAGATAATATATATAAAATGGCACATATTTTATTATTAAGGCTGCCAATACATATCTACGGGGATTCATATTCATATATTTTATGCATACATATTTCGTATTAGTAACATTAAATATCTGGCTATCTAAAATTGAACCTAAGAGACAATTCATAATAAAAAGTATCTGTACAGCCCAGTCAAATTCTGTTCCTACCAGATTAGGAAACAAACTCCGGGCTCCCATAATAGGTAAGACCACCATAATTAGCAGATATATGGCTTTTCCAAAAAACTTACCAATTTGGGTAGATATATATACCAAAATCGATATTGCCCCTTTGACATTTAGATACGAATATATTGTGTCTGGTATCACTTTTCCTATTAACCATATTCTTTTCAGAAAATAGAGAAACTTATTAGCATTGATAGATGCCATGATGTTAAATATAATTTTAATAGTATTAATCATAGTTACCTTCATCCTTTAACATCTCAATTATTTTTGCTTCAAAATCTTTACTCTTAAGCATATCGTGATCCAACTGCTCCAATTTACCATCACTTAAAATAACTATCTCATCACATAAATCAGTTGCCAATTGAAGAATATGGGTGGAAAATATAATAATATGGTCATGTTTTATTTCACGGAGAACCTTTTTAATCTCCAGTGCTACTACAATATCAAATGAAGTTAGAGGTTCATCTAATAAAATAATAGGAGGCCTAGATATTAAAAAACACATCATCTGAACCTTATTCTTCATACCATGGGAATATCCCTTAATTAGCCGATGTCTATCTTCCTTGTCTATCTTCATTTGATCAAAATAATCATCTATGGTTTTACTCCCATCGATACGATCCTCATTAATATCCATATAAAATTTAATGTATTCATACCCCGTTAGAAATTCTGGCAGTATGGGCATCGAAAATACATAACTTAAATCATCAGAGAGTATCTCTCTCTCTTGACCATCTTCTATCAGTATCGCCCTTCCTTCATCTGCTTGTAACTCATCACTTAAACAGTTAAATAATGTTGTTTTACCAGCCCCATTCCTTCCTAGTAGGCCATAGATTTTACCCTTTTCAAAACGAAAAGTGGCATCTTTTAAGACTGACTTTGATCCAAAGGACTTTTTAATCCCCATCAATTGTAGTTCCATACTATTAACCAACCTTTCAAATAAATATTGAGTCAAATATTATATATAAGGTTTTATCAAAATTAGCCTTATTTTAAATAAAACCAGCTTTCTTACATTTGTAAATCCAGTTTTCCTGCCAACTCTTTCACTCTGAAAATTCTATTATTGCTTATTATAAATATATTAACTATAAATTCCTATATTATCAACTTAAATTTTTCTTAAACTATAATAATTCCCAAATTTAAAAAAGTGCTAATTAAAATATAGCACTTTTCTCTTACATTAATCAAGTTCAATTGCTCCTGTATAAAGCTGATAATAACGCCCCTCCATCTCAAGAAGTTCGTCATGGTTGCCCTGCTCCACTATCTCACCTTGCTCCAGTACTATTATTTGATCAGCATTTCTTACAGTTGATAGCCTATGGGCTATTACAAAGGTCGTACGGTTCTTCATCAGCCGATCCATACCCTTCTCTATGTGCTTCTCAGTTCTAGTATCTACTGAACTGGTTGCCTCATCTAGAATCAAAATAGGAGCTTTAGATATAGCCGCCCTAGCGATATTAAGTAGTTGTCTTTGTCCTTGGCTTAGGTTAGCTCCATCTCCCTCTAAAACTGTATTATATCCCTCGGATAATCTTTCAATAAAAGAATGGGCGCTGGCTGTCTTTGCTGCAGTTATAACTTCTTCATCGGTGGCATCCAGCCTTCCATAGCGGATATTCTCCATAACTGTACCTGAAAATAGATGGGTATCCTGCAGTACCATGGCAATATTTCTTCGTAGGGAATCTTTTTTAATGTTCTTAATATCTATACCATCAATAAGTATCTTACCATCATCGATTTCATAGAAACGATTAATTAAATTAGTGATAGTGGTTTTACCTGCACCTGTTGAACCAACAAATGCAATCTTTTGTCCTGATTTTGCAATAACGTTGATATTCTTTAGTATTGTTTTACCTGGTACATAACCAAAGGTGACGTTCTTTAGTACTACTTCCCCTTTTATGGTCCTCATACCTATGCCATCCATAACATTATCCATATAATCGTTTTTATCGTTTGTGTCATTTTTGTTTTTCCCTTGTAAAGCCTTTAGGTTACTTTCCCTGTTTTCTAAGGAACATATCTCTATGGCATTATCTGCATCTGATCTTTCAGGCTCTGCATCTAATATCTCAAATACACGCTCTGCACCGGCCAGGGCAGCAAATATTGTATTGACCTGCATAGATAATTCATTAACTGGTCTTGAGAAATGCCTAGCATAGTTAGTAAATATAGTAAGTCCACCTAGGTCAAAGTTAGATGTTAGAAAGAGGATACCTCCTATAGTTCCTGTAATTGCATAACTAATTTGACTTAAGTTCCCCATAACTGGTCCCATAATACCACCGAAAAACTGGGCTTTAATCTGTTGACTTCTTAATTCATCACTTAAAAAATTAAACTCTTCTTTGGACATTTCCTCATGACAAAAAACCTTGACAACCTTTTGCCCTGTTATCATCTCTTCTATATAACCATTGACTGCACCAAGAGCTTGTTGTTGGCCAATATAATATTTCCTACTTCTTTTTCCAATCATACCAGCAACATATATTAAGGCAGGGGTTGTAATTAAAGTTATTACTGTAAGTATCCAATTGGTAACAAACATAAGTATCAAGGTACCAATTAAGGTTATTGCTCCAGAGAAAATCTGAGCTAGGGTATTATTAAGCATCTCACCTACTGCATCTAAATCATTGGTAAACCTACTCATCAGCTCCCCATGGGTATGGGTGTCGTGATATTTTAATGGTAGTTTCTGTAGCTTTGCAAATAATTCTTCTCTGATTTTAACTAGGGCTTTCTGTGATACACCTATCATTATTCTCTGTTGTAGATAAGAGCAAAGTACTCCGATAAAATAAATAGCTGCCATAAGTAAAATACCAATTAGTAAATTTCTAACCTTGTCTTCTGATGTGGTATTTTCATCTACTAAATTATTAATTACCGGCCTTAGTATATAAGTACCACCCAAGCTGGTTAAAGCACTGCCTAATACACTAATATAGACAAATACAATCTTTATCTTATCCTTACCTATATAATTAAAAAGTCTTCGAATAACTCCACTTACATTCTTAGGTTTCCCACCCAGACCAGGTCCTTGCTTTCCCCTATGGCCTCTACCAGGTCCCATAGGAGGACCACCTGCTGGTTTACCATCTGTATTAGCTTGGGCTTTACTATATTTCTTACGCAAGGCTTCTTTTCTTTCTTCTGACATATAACTCATTGCGCCTTAGCCTCCTTGTTCATCTGTGAATAATAAATTTCTTGATACGCTTCACAACTTTCTATCAGTTCATTGTGGGTACCCATTCCTACTATCTTACCATCGTCAATGACAATTATCTTATCTGCATTAATTACAGATGAGATTCTTTGGGCTATTATAATTTTAGTCATACTATTCAGGTCATTTTTAAGGTTTTCTCGAATTTTAGCTTCTGTTGCCGTATCTACTGCACTGGTACTATCATCTAGGATAAGAATTTTAGGATTTTTTAACAAGGCTCTAGCAATACACAATCTCTGCTTTTGACCACCTGATACATTTACTCCCCCTTGTCCCAATTCTGTTTCATAACCTTCACGGAAAGAAGATACAAACCCATGGGCCTGGGCATATTGTGCGTATCTAGCAACAGTCTCATCGTCAGCCTCTTCATTGCCCCATTTTAAATTATCTTTTATTGTTCCAGTGAACAAAATATTCTTCTGTAAGACCATACTTACACCTTGACGGAGATTGCTTAAGGAATAATCTTTTACATTGACATTATCCACATACACTTCCCCTTGATCTGTGTCATACAGTCTAGGGATTAACTGAACTAAGCTGGTTTTACCAGATCCAGTGGAGCCTATTACACCTACTGTTTCACCTGGGTTAATTATAAAATTAATATCTTCAAGAACCCATTTTTCATTATTTTTATAATATTTAAAATGAACATTTTTAAATTCAATTTTACCATACTGGACCTTTTTATCTTTATGAGCTGCTTCATCATCTCTTAGATCAATGTCTGTATCTAGAACCTCACGGATACGTTTTTCTGAAGCTAATACTCTGGAACTATTTAAGATAATCATAGATACCATCATTAAGGACATGAGTATTTGTACCACATAGTTAATAAATGCTGACAATACTCCTGGTGTCATATCCCCTACAATTATTTGATTACCTCCAAACCAAACTACAGCCAGAGTGGTTATATTCATTGTCAGAGACATAAGAGGCATGGTAAAGATAACTACCTTCATTGCACTTATAGTCTTCTCTTTTAAATCCATATTAGCTTTCTTAAATTTCTCTTCTTCATAATCTTCTCTAACAAAGGATTTTACCACCCTTATATTGGTTAAATTCTCTTGGGTCCTTATATTTAGAGCATCTAGTTTCTTCTGCATAAGGGTAAATCTTGGATATCCTATTTTAACAATTATTATGATAGCTAAAACTAATATAGGAATGACACAGAATATAACCAGGGCTAACTTAGGATTTAATGTGAAGGCCATAATAAGAGCACCTATAAACATACCTGGGGCCCTAAGTGCCAATCGCATCATCATCTGTATCATATTTTGCATCAAGGTTATATCATTAGTTAATCTAGTTATTAAAGATCCTGTATTATACTGATCAATATTAGCAAATGAAAACCGCTGTATCTTAGCAAACAAATCCTTTCTTAAATCATTGGCAAATCCTGTGGAGGCTTTAATAGCATAAAAGGCTCCTGCCGTCCCCCCTGCCATCATAAGTAAGGCCATAATGATCATTATAGCTCCTGTCATGATAATATAGGAGACACCCCTGTTGGCCCCTATACCCTTGTCGATAATATTACTAAGTAAATAGGGCATTGTTACCTCACCGATAACTTCCACAATCATACAAAGTGGCCCTAAGATGAAAGCTGGTCGATAAGGCTTAATATATTTCCAATACCGTTTCATATGTTTTCCATCCTCCTGATGTTCAAATTAAAACTTTAAAATATAATATCCTTCCCGACAGATATTTGCAAAAGAAAGCTATAGGTAATTCATATTATCTTTTAATGCTGTTATCAATAATCTCTAAATTCTTGTTCAGCTTTGCTAGTAATCGGGATAATTCCTCTAGTTCTTTCTGATCAAAGCCATCAAACTCTCTCAAATCTGTTGACTTAAATATCTTCCTACTTTGTTCAACCACATATTTTCCCTTATCTGTAAGAGTTATTTGATTGAGCCTGTTATCGGCATCATCGATTTCTTTACTGATATATCCACCTTTCTCTAGTTTTTTCAAGGATACTGCTATAGTTGCTGAGGATACATTCATCTTATCTGCAATCTCCTTCTGTGAGGCAAATTGATTTCTAGATAACTCCATCAGAATTTGATGTTGGGCAGAGTATACTCCAGTATCTTGCAATAAATAATCCACTATCTTTCTATGTTTAATGGCAGCGGATATTATTTGATACATTACTTTTTTCAGTTGATAACTGTAGTCAATATCCTTACTTTGATCATCCATCCTATCACCTTTCCTTTAATGTTGACTCTAATAATCAGCAGGTTAATAATAAACATGTTGATTGTTAGCTAGTTAACTAATATATTCAGTATAATACTAATTAATAAAATGTCAAGATATATTTTTGTATTTTTTTACATCAATACACTTTACTAAAGATGCCCATAAATGTTAATTTCCTATAATACCGTAATTCCTTTAAGTAAATCTAATACAAAAAGGCTGTCACATATGATATACATATCTATTGTGACAGCCCCATACAGTATTATTCTAACTCTATTGCTCCAGTATTTAGAGCATAATATCTTCCCTTTAGTTCCATTAATTCCTCGTGATTACCCCGTTCAATTATCTCTCCCTTTTCTAATACCATAATAGCATTGGAGTCACGAACAGTAGATAAACGATGGGCTATAACAAAGGTTGTTCTACCCTTCATCAGTTTATCCATACCCTCAGATATCAGCTTCTCAGTTCTAGTATCTACTGATGAGGTTGCTTCATCCAAGATCAATATGGTTGGATCTGCCACTGCAGCCCTAGCTATAGAAAGTAATTGACGCTCGCCCTGGGATAGGTTATGTCCATCGGCTATTAACATAGTATCATAACCTTGGGGTAGATTTTTTATAAAATAGTGGGCATTGGCCAGCTTAGCTGCTTCTATAACCTCTTCATCTGTAGCATTAAGTCTACCATATCTAATATTATCAGCTATAGTTCCTTCAAAGAGATGAACATCTTGTAAGACAATACTCATGGTACTTCTTAAATCTATCTTATTAATTCTCTTGATATCAATACCATCATATAAGATGGTACCACCGGTTATCTCATAGAAACGGTTAATCATATTGGTAATGGTGGTTTTACCAGCACCAGTTGACCCAACAAAGGCTATCTTTTGACCTGGCTTAGCATATAAATTAATATTCTTAAGTACTTGCTGACCTGGTAAGTAACCAAAGTCCACATTCTCAAAGGTTATCATACCTTGTAAAGGTACTAACTCATTTTTTCCATCTTCCTTAGGTAGGCTCCAATAAAGCTTATCATCTTCTTTAACAAGACGAACATCCCCATCATCTATTTCAACTTCCTGATCTAATACATTAAATATCCTTTCTGCACCTGCTAAAGCTGCAAATAAGGTATTTAACTGATTAGATACTTGGGTAATAGGTCTGGATATTGTTCTTGTATGTTGTAAAAAGGCACCTATATTACCTATACTCATATGATTTCGCATTACTAAAAATGCTCCTAGCATGGATGTTAAAGCATATAGTACAAAGGAGAGATTACCCATAATAGGCATTAGCATTACTCCATAGGTTGAAGCTTGAGTACTGGCCACCCGTAGTTCTTCATTTTTCTTAATAAATTCATCAATGGCCCTCTCTTCATAATTAAATACTTTAACAACCTTTTGGCCTGACATCATCTCTTCGATGTAGCTATTCATATCTGCCAAAGTTGCCTGTTGCATACGGAAATTCCTAGATGATTTTTGACCAACATATTTAACGGATAATAACATTACCCCTAGCATTAAAATTACTACTATAGTCAAAATGGGACTTAATATTAACATCATAATAAATGTTCCCACAACTGTTATAACAGATATTAATATTTGAGATATGCTCTGCTCTAAAGATTGATTAAGCATATCTACGTCGTTAGTGAAGGTTGACATCAAATCCCCATGGGCATTTCTATCAAAAAATGATACTGGTAACCTTTCCATGTGGGAAAACATCTCTTCCCTAATCTTATGAACTGTTCTTTGGGATAGCCTAGCCATAAAAAGACTACCTAAATATTGTCCAACAGAAATTATAATAACTAGTAAAGCCATAATTATTAGATATCGAATAACTACAGCAACTCCCTTATTATCAACCAAACTGTCTATGATAGGGCTTAACATACCATTGGCGGCAACTTGAGCTATAGTACTAAGTACAATAAAAAATATACCACCTATAAATAAGGCCATATTAAATCTAAAATAGCTTAACAACCTAATTATTGTCTTCTTAGTATCTAGAGGGTGAAAACGACGACCTTGTCCCTGCTTACTACTCATGCCCCAATCACCCCTTTCTGTTGTGATTCATATATTTCTCTATAAATTGGTGAAGCTTCTATAAGTTCTTCATGACTTCCTAGGGCTTCAATTTCCCCTTCATGTAATACAATAATCCTATCAGCATGCTGTATAGATGAAATTCTTTGAGCAATTATTATAGTCGTTACATCTCCTAAATCCCGTTTAAATACTTCTTGTATTTTAGCATCAGTAGTCATATCAATAGCACTGGTAGAATCATCTAAGATAATAATTTTCGGTGATTTTAATAAAGCCCTGGCTATACATAATCTCTGCTTCTGACCTCCTGAGAAGTTTTCACCACCCTGCTCTACCCTGTGATCCAGCCCATCTTGATAAGTAGAAACAAATTCCCAAGCCTGTGCTTTCTTTAAAGCATCTATTATTTGCTCATCAGTAGCATCTTCATTGCCCCATATCATATTTTCCCTAAGGGTTCCTGAAAATAAAGTGTTTTTCTGTAATACGAAGGCAACTTGATCCCTAAGGACTTTGATATCATAATCCTTCACATTAACACCACCAACTAGAACAGAACCCTCACTGACATCATATAGTCTTGGGATTAACTGTACTAAAGTTGATTTAGAAGCCCCGGTTGAACCAATGATGCCAAGGACTTCACCAGACTTAATATTAACATTAATATTTTTTAAGGTGTTTTCCTTGCTACCTGGGTAATTGAAGCTGACATTATCAAAGACAACTGAACCATCTTTTACTTCTGAAATTGGCTGAACGACTTCTTTAATCTCAGATTCAGTATCTAAAATCTCTACAATTCTGCCCACGGATGCAGAACCTCTAAGTAATTGCATAAAGAAAAATGACATCATCATCAGAGACATCATAATCTGGGTAATATAAGTGATAAATGAGATCAACTCACCACCACCTAATTCCCCTGCTGATACCTGCTTGCCACCAAACCAAAGAACAGCAATTATGGTCGCATAGACAATAATGTTCATTATAGGACCTAAGGAAATAATTAATGAAATAGCCTTCAAGGCTGTATCCCTTAGATTATCATTACGTTCCTTAAATCTACCTTCCTCATGCTTCTGCCTATTAAATGATTTGACAACTCTAATTCCTATAAGATTTTCTTGTATAATTGCATTAACACTGTCCACACGCTTTTGCATTAATCTAAATAATGGACTGGCTTTTTTTAATACTATAGCAACACAGATAGCTAAAAGTGGTATTGCTACCAGAAATACTCTAGCTAAGGATGCATTTATTTTAAAAGACATTATTAGAGCGAATAACAATAAAAAAGGTGATCTAATAGCCATTCTAAGGCTCATCATAGTAACCTGACCAATAGTATTACAGTCATTGGTTAATCTTGTTATCAATGATGAAACGGTAAACTGATCCAGATTTGCAAAGGAAAACTTCTGAACCTTGATAAAGGTTTCCCTTCTTATCTCTGCAGCAAAGCCATAACCTGCCTTTGCACCAACATGGGAACTTATTATACCAAAAGTCATTCCCAACAAAGCAGCTATTACCATAACAACACCAATTTTAACAATATAATCTATATCTCTATTGGCAATACCAGTATCAACAATAAGTGCCATTAGATATGGAATTACTATATCCGCCAATACTTCAAGAATCATGAGTATTGGGCATGAAATAGCATATACCAAATATTTTTTCATATACGGTAATATTTTTTTCAAGATATCCCTCCTAAGTAGTAATAAATTCCCCTTCCTTTTAGATTATATCCATTAGAAGGATTGATTAAAGTGTGCTTCCTTACGAAATTTTTCTTAAATAAGTATGACCAAGGAATTTCCTATTTAAGAAAAAAGAATGTGCTTTAACACATTCTCTGCGATGGACGCAATGATGTCTTACCCCATTACCCTGCCCGCTAAATTAAGCCTGGTATATAGGACAATACATTTTTATCATATCTATAGACTAGCTATAAGATAAAATTACACAGTATTTTAATGTTAGACCAATCCTAACTTTAAGTCAAGGCTTTAAATATAAACAATTCATAAATATTACTGAAATTTCGCTTAAAAGCATATTAAGTTACAGATTAATCTTACAGTAAATTAATATATTGATTTTAAAGATCAAGATTTTATTTTACTCCTTTTTTTATTTAATGCAATAGTTAAAAATGCATCAAAATAAAAATTATTCTGTAAACAAATAAGCTATTTTACATACTTTATTATAAAATGATCCATTAAAGTACTAATATTAAAACTTTACTTCAATTAAGGATTGAGCTATACTAAATCATGCTGATAATTTATTTATACCTATGTAATTACAAGGTTGATATAAGACTAAAGCAACAAAAAACATGGTAATAAAGCAATGTAAAAGCAATAATTCATATCAATTCAAGTATTAATATTATTCTCTTACATAATATAAATTGAAAGTGAGGAGATTAAATGAAGATCGTCGTATTGGCAGGGGGAACTAGCGCAGAAAGAGACGTTTCCTTAAGCACAGGAACTATGATTTATAAAGCACTAAAGAATAGAGGACATAAAACTGTATTATTAGATGTGTACCTAGGCTATGAAGGTGATATATCCAATATATTTGAACTTGATAAGGATTGGACCACCAATATAGGGGCTATCAAAGAAACCTATCCTGATTTACAGCAGATAAAGGCCTTACGTAAAGGTGATGCCGACAAATTCTTCGGTCCCAAGGTTATATCTATCTGTAGCCAGGCCGATATAGTTTTCCTAGCCCTTCATGGTGAAAATGGTGAGGACGGAAAGATACAAGCCACCTTTGATCTTTTAAATATACGATATACAGGAACCGACTATGCCAGCAGTGCCCTAGCTATGGACAAAGCCTTGTCCAAGGAAATATTTGCATATTATAATATCCCTACTCCCCGTGGAATCCGTGTTAAAAAAGGGGAGGCATATGCTTGGGAGGATTATCCATGTGTTGTTAAGGTAAGCAATGGAGGTTCCAGTGTAGGGGTATCTATTGCCAACTCTAAAGCTGATATGGATCAGGCGCTATCCAATGCATTTGCCTATGGTAATGAAGTTATTATCGAACAATATATCAAGGGCAGAGAATTTTCAGTCGGTGTAATAGACGGAGTAGCCTTACCGATAATAGAGATCGAACCTTTAGCGGGCTTTTATGATTATAAAAATAAATATCAGGCCGGCAATGCCATTGAAACCTGTCCAGCTAATCTAAGGGAAGATATTACACTGAAAATGCAGAATATTGCTGTTGAAGTATTTCATGCATTAAGATTACAAACATATGCCCGTATGGATTTTCTGCTAGATAAAGATAATCAAATATATTGTCTTGAAGCCAATACCCTCCCTGGAATGACTCCCACCTCCCTTTTACCACAGGAAGCTCAGGTAGTTGGTATAGATTTTGAGACCTTATGTGAGAAGATAATAGAAATATCCTTAAATAAATATAAAAATTAAAGTACTATGGCTATATATATTTTAGCATAAGTGGAGGTTTATAATGAAAAATATGACCTTAGAAGCCATTGCCAAAGCTTGTAATGGTAAACTCTTTTGTTCCTATAATCTAACTAATCAAGAAGTCCAGGGGGTTGTATTAGACTCCAGGAAAATCGATAAGGATTATCTTTTTATTGCTACCGTTGGGGAGCGAGTTGATGGCCATGATTTTATAGAGGAAGCCTATGCCAAGGGGGCAATGGCTGTTATATGTGAAAAGCCTCCTATTAATCCTGCTATTCCATATATCCTAGTTGATAGCAGTTTTGAGGCACTAAAGGCAATTGCTACATGGTATAGAAGTCAACTGGATATCAAAGTAATAGGGGTAACTGGCAGTGTCGGTAAGACCAGTACTAAAGAATTCATCAGCTCTGTCCTGTCACAGCGATATCGAGTATTGAAAACCGAAGGGAACTTTAATAATGAAGTTGGCCTTCCTTTAACCATCCTTGGAATCCGTGATGACCATGAAATTGCAGTGCTGGAAATGGGTATCAGTGAATATGGAGAGATGCATCGACTTAGCGCAATAGCAAAACCAGATCTTTGTGTTATCACCAATATAGGACCATGCCATTTGGAAAACTTAGGCTCCCTTGAAGGGGTATTAAAAGCAAAATCAGAGATTTTTGACTATATGAAGGAGAATGGTAGTGTTTGCATCAATGGTGACGATAAAATGCTATCAACCATTAAGGATGTAAAAGGTATAAAACCTCTTATTTTTGGTCTAAATAATAGCTATGATGTATATGCCAGTGATATCACTTACGAAGGCTTATATGGGAGTAGCTGTAATATCCACGTCAATGGACAGATAATCTCTACCTCTATTCCACTACCAGGGGAGCATATGGTATATAATGCCCTAGCTGCTACTGCCCTTGGGAATTTATTTAAGATGACCGCCGATGAGATTTCATCAGGAATTATGGCCGTTAAACCAGTGAATGGTAGAAGTAATATAATTACTATGGAGAGATGGACTATTATAGACGATTGTTATAACGCCAATCCCATCTCTATGAAGGCAGCTATTAAGCTTCTAAAGAAAGCAGATGAGAATAAAATTGCAATTTTAGGAGATATGTTTGAACTGGGTGAAAACGAAGCCAAATTACATAAAGAGGTGGGCTCATATGCTGGTTCTTTAGATTTAGACGTATTAATATGTGTAGGTAAACTATCATCCCATATGTATGATGGTGCTATGGAAGCTGGATTTAAAGGTAATCTCTTATACTTTGAGACAAGAGATGAACTGTTAGATATCCTTCCTTCCTTCAAATGGTATAAATCACAAAAGAGCCCAAGCCATAGTCCTACCATTCTTGTGAAGGCATCCCATGGAATGGGCTTTGATAAGATAGTTAAAGTATTAAAAGAATAGGGCCATAGCCCCTATATATAAATCTAATTACTTGTTGGCACCTTGATAGATATTATAGATATCTTCTTCACCAAGTATTTTTATACCGCCAATGGTTCTCTTGCCAAAGAAGGTACATTTAACTGCCATCTCTCTCATCTCCTCATCGGTGGCTTTTTTGCCTAATAATTGAGGAATAGAAATTGGCATTCCAAGAGAACTAAAGTAATCTTTTGTAGCCTGGATAGCAGCCAATGCTGTTTCTTCTGGATTTTCGTAATTTAAATTCAGTTTCCACACATTGGCTCCATATCTGGCAAAACGCATTATATCTTCCTTATATACATATAAGGCCCAGGCTTCCCATATGGCTGATAATCCTGCTCCATGGGCAACATCAAACATACCACTTAGTTCATGTTCCATCTGATGAACTGCCCAGTCACCCATACGACCAAGGCCTGTCAGATGATTATGAGATAGACTTCCTGCCCAGAATATCTCTGATCTTGCCTCGTAATTATAAGGATCTTTCATACAGACTGTTCCATATTGTATAACCGTCTGCAATAAAGCTTCTGCAATTCGGTCTGTTATCTCATTGATGCCCCCTGGGGAAAAATATCTATCTAGGGTGTGCATCATAATATCAACTATTCCACAAGCAGTTTGATATGGTGGTAAGGTATATAATAATTCTGGATTCATCAATGTAAATTTAGGACGATTTAACTCAGTGTTACACCCTCTTTTAAGACCGTTCTCTTCCTTGGTAATAACACTGCTGGAACTGGTTTCACTACCAGTTGCTGCCAAGGTAATGATATTTCCATGGGGTAGAGCCTCACTAGGGCTTGCTTTTCTATCATAAAAGTCCCATACATCCCCTTCATAGGGAACCCCTAAAGCTATTGCCTTGGCAGAATCTAGTACAGATCCACCTCCAACCGCGAGAATAAAGTCCACATTCTCCTTACGACATAGGTCAATCCCTGCTCTTACCAGGGATATACGGGGATTAGGTTCTACACCACCTAGCAAAACATACTTCAAATTTTCTTCTTTTAAGGCTGCCTCTACCCTATCTAAAAGACCGCTTTGCTTAGCACTGGAGCCTCCATAATGTACCAAGACCTTATTACCACCCCATTTTTTGATCTCAGCCCCTACCTGCTGTTCTACATCTTTTCCGAATATTACTTTGGTAGGTGAATAAAATTCAAAATTATTCATATATTACACTCCCCATTAATACAAAGTTTAAACTATAAGGTTAATTTCTGTTAGATTATTGTGATATATAAAACTTGTGATCTTGTCTACAATATAAACATTAAAAATAAGATTGGTATGGTCTTTTTTATATCTCTATTTACAAGTAAATATACTATTCCAAATATAAATCCTCCCAGGGCTGAAAGCAATCCAACTGCAATACTTCCTTTAGTAAAAACATGTGCTAATCCCCAGGTAAGTGCTAATATAATCCCGCCGTAAGGGATATCTTTTTTCTTAAACCATAACTCAAATGCTTTTTGACCAAAAACTAAAATTAGTGTTCTTATAAATATATCAAAACCATATCTCCGCTTAGAAACTTCCAAAATTACATAGGCAACTATTACCCAGCTGATACAAGTAATAGTCCAATGAATTATACTTTGTCTTGTATTCCAATCCGCCATTTGCTGACCGTAAATTAAAGGTTCTAATAAAAATCCATAGAATGCTTCTATTCCCAAACCAGCAAAGGCATATAATGCCAAAGATAAATAATTTATAGCTTTTACTTCTTTTGTCTTTTCTCCCATTTAATATATCCCCCTTGAGTATGATTAATATTATAGCTTCTCACCCTTTAATAACTGGGGGCGAGAAGCTTATTATTTAGTAAATTACATGAATTGACTTTCATGTTTCTTAAAGAAATCCACCCTTGGTTCTAAGAATTTCAATTCATGGTTATCCATATCATCAATAATATCATAAATCGTAGAGAATGCATAGTCCCATTTCCATATTTTACTACCTACATTCAAATATTCCCTTATCATCTCACAACCACTGGGGGCTATTGGATGAATTAATAATGCAGCAGTTTTTACTGCATGGAAGGAATCAATTAAAATCTGTTTTCTCAGCTCATCATCCTTATCTGTTTCTGCTTTCTTGATATTATTTACCCAATACTTATTCATATTGCGGATATAACTATCTAAAACATAGGTAATACTGTGGAACTGATGGTTATACATATGTCTTTCATATTCAAGAATAGCTTCTTTGCTCTCCTCAAGGATTTTCTCACTGACAACTCCTACAGGAATTTTATTATCATAGTATTTTTGTGCTGTATAAAAACATGAGCGGACTAATCTATTAAATACATTGGTTAATAGATTTCCTTCTTTTAACACATCATCCACACCGTTTTTCTCCTCTTCTGGTAGATATACCTGAGGATCAAAACTACCACTTTTAGTTGCCAAGCCAAGACTTAAGAAATGCATTCTTAGCTGTTCTGCTGTATAGTACTGCAATAAATCTTTAGCCATAGGGGGTTTAACATCACTACTACTGCTGGCTTTTTTATTCATAAAAAGCACATGACGATTGGCAATCAGATGAGGAAGACGTAATTTCTCTATATCGATCTTCTGATCATCATCCTCCTTATACAAAGCAGCAAAGATGCCCATCTCGGCAATACCATAAAAATATATATTATCTTCACCGATAAATTGATATACCTGGGAATCTTCTGAGAACCACCAATCTTTCCAGCTGTCACTGTCCTTATTCTGTGCTTCTAGATAAGTCTTGGTAAATGAAATTGGTGCCCAAAGTGATTCAGGCCATACCCAGAAGGTCAGGTTATCTAATCCCTCTTTCACAGGAACTGTTAATCCCCAATCAATATTTCCTGATAATCTAAATGGAACTAAAGTCTTGCCTGTACGGAATCTAATACCTCTTTCATTCATAATCTCTCTGGCTACATCTCTATCATTAAGATTCTCAAAATTAAATGTATAAGAGGATTTTTTCTCTTCATTCTCAAGAGTGTGTTTTGGTAATAAAGATGAAAACTCATCTAAATCGTCTATTTGGTCTTTCTTAACATAGATACATGGTTTCTTTAAAAACTCATCAATAGTTTTAATAATATACTTCCTTGTGTTGCTATTCTTTCTCAGGTAATCTACATAATCTTTTAGAACATCTATACTCTCATCTAAGGAGAAGTACCAATTGGTCACATCCTTTAATAATGGTTTTTTACCTGACAGGGTACTTTTGGGATCAATTAATTCATTGGGCATATATTGATGACCTAAGGCACATTCATCTGCATATCCCTTGTCAGAGGCACAGCCATCTATAGGACATCTACCTATAACCTGTCTACCGTTTAATAAGACATCAAAATCAGGATCATAGAACTGAGGGCTAGACAACTTCTTAAGATAACCCTTTTCATATAGTTCTTCAAATATTTCATTGGATAGCTCTTGATGAATTTCACCAGCACGATTTAAGGCAGATGCCGCATAAAGATTTAGGCTTATTTCATAACTATCCAGTGTCTCCTTCTGCAATTCATGATTTTTTCTAACATAATCTGTTATGGTGCCTACATCTTCCCCGCTCTCTTTAAGTTTCCGATAGCTTTCTGAGATAGGTGAACCATAGCAATCTGTTCCAGATACGAATATTACATTATCCTCACCAATGCGGTCTCTTAAAAATCTTGCAAAGGTATCAGCATGAACAAACATACCACCAACATGGCCAAAATGTAATTCCTTATTACCATAGGGCATTCCTGCAGTTATTATAGCTCTTTTAGGAAAAACAGGTCTTTCCTTTTTCTTTCTTTCATAATTCTTATTGTCTTTCATAGTAAGCCTCCAATCTCACCAAATTATATGGAATCCGTATTTTTCAAATGCATTTTAGTAAAAATTAGTTATATGAGATTAAAAATGGATATAAAAAAACACCTCCTACAATTTATTGTAGGGGCGAATTCATCGCGGTACCACCCTATTTCATTAATATGTCGCCATATTAATCTCTTCGAGTACGATAATCTACCTGCTCTTATTCTTCATATCATATAGAATATAACAAGGCTTCATATATACTCTAGTTCTGTAACGTGAACCCACGGCATAGCATCACCTTATATAAGAATAAAGATCCGTATGCAGCTCCGAGGCTTGTTTCATCAGATATCTTACTACTCCTTTCCACCCTAGGGAGCTCTCTGTAAGTTCGATATAAGACTACTCTTCTCTTCATAGCTTTTCATTTTTTAAGTTAGTATATTCTATAATATTAAATTTGTCAAGAATAGATTGTTTTAATAGTCATAAAAAGTCAATTTGCACTTTAGGTAGACCTTATTATAGTCTAGATATACCTAATATAGTGCAAATTGACAAAGCTTATACTTTATTTAATATAAAATACTTGTTTTCTATAATTATTAGCATTATCCCACATTTCAACTACATATTCACCATCTAAATAGTATCTTCTGGTCTTAGTATCACTGGATATCTCTTCATCATTAATCAGTATCTTCTTTATTCCAGATACATTATCTTTGAACCTAAGAGTAACCGTACTATTATAAGTTTTGCCATTTTCTATTCCTGAAGTAGGTGCTGTAGTATCCACATAGAAAGTAACTTTTCTAACATTTCCTACTTTATCATAGACTTTAAGTACGTATTTTCCTTGTTCCTTAACTGTGATACCACTCTTTACAACCTTGTCATTAAGAGTGACCTTACTGGTATCTATACCACTTAAATCATCTGTCCAGCTAATAGTAACTGCCTTCTTATATGCTTTATTATTTTTCACACCTTTAACCTTTGGTTTTTTTGTATCAATATTTTTAACGTCTATTTTACCCAAGGCATAATTTCCGAATTTATCTTTAATTCTTACGGTGTATATACCTTTATCGGTAGCCTCAAAGGTCTCCCCATCTAATTTAACATTTAATTCATTATTAATTGACCATATATCATTATCCTCAATACTTGCTTCTTCGACATCTTTAAAGACTACCCTAATTTCGGAATAGTCAATACTGGAGTTAATTTTAATCTTAATTGGCTCCTTGGTCCATGTCTCACTATTCTCAGATACCAGTTCAATATCATAGTACATAGGATTGATATTAAGGGTTGTATATCCATATAAACCATTCATTTTTATGTAATAAATCCCTGGTTCCAAAAGATAATTAAAACTTAACTGTCCTTTATCGGATTTCGAGTATGTACCGCCATATAGGTATATCTGATTTTCATCGTAAAGGGAACAATAACCTACTGCATTATTGTCATTATTAGGGCCATCAAACGAATATTCAACTGCTACATTGGCTTTCTTCTTAAGTTCAAAACGATAATAATCATTGGGTGACATTGTGGTTATAAAGCCTTTAGTTAACTTATTAAGCTCTAGTAAATTACTCTCACTAAAACTGGAGTTTTCTACTGTTTCCTCAGTAGTCGCCCTTTCGAAAAGTAAAGCTGTTCCCACTTTTTCATTTATTCCAGAATTCGACATATAATTAATATAATATGTACCGCTTTCTAAAAACCATGAAGCTTCATTATCCTGGGCAGTAAACTCTTTAGCCTTACCTACGACGTCAAGTCCCTCGCTATCCCTACTAATCCATATGTTGCATCTTCCAGTAACTCCCACTTTCATACGTAAAATTACTTTAAGCTGTCCCATTGAGTGAATTGTAAATTCTGAGTAACTTCTATATGAGCTACCATACAGATCTATATAGGTTAATGCTGGATATGGGACATTATCAATCTCATTAACTACCTGTAACTCAATATGTTCCTTATTTGCAGCTCTGGCCTCCTTATTCCCTACCACGGAAAAACACACTATAGCAAGAAATAATATAATTGTCCTTTTAAAATATTTCTTAATCATATACTAACCTCCATATTTTTTTACCTTCCCACAATAAACCAAATACTTCAATTGGTAGTTATAGCATAAATTATACCATAATATTGTAATAAAACAAATATCTTTTTGCCTAGATATGGTAATAGCCGTCCCATTTCCCTATAAATAATTCCTCTATTGACAGTAAACAAAATCAATTATATTATATTATAACCTATTCTATCTTACTACTAACCATTATGTTTATAGCTTTATATATTATCTGTTGGTACATAAGTTCAATAGCAATTCTATGTGGCTAATGAAAGCTAAAAGGAGGATCATTATATATGGATTACTTAAAAGAAGAAGCTAACCGTTGTTTACTTTGTAAAAATGCCCGTTGTATGAAAAATTGTCCTGTCAACACTCCGATACCTGAAATCATCCAATTATATAAGGAAGATCAGATAGAAAAAGCCGGAGAAATATTGTTTAGAAATAATCCTTTATCTGCTATCTGTGCTGTGGTATGTGCCCACGAAAATCAATGCAGCGGACATTGTGTTAAAGGTATCAAGGGAGAACCAGTTGAGTTTTATAAAATTGAAGAATACATATCTACCAGATACCTTAGGAATGTTCAATTCGGGATAGCAAAGGAGAGCCGAGATGACAGAGTTGCCATAGTTGGCTCTGGTCCAGCTGGCATTACCATTGCCTTTGAACTGGCTATGAAAGGCTATAAGGTTACTATATTTGAAAGCAAGGATAGAATTGGAGGGGTTTTAAGATACGGGATTCCTGAATTTAGATTACCCAAAGATATCTTAGATACCTTATATGAAAAACTACTTCAATTAGGTGTTAAAATCCGCTTCAACACTTTAATTGGTCCAGTTATCACCATAGACAAATTATTCTACGATGGATATAAGGCTGTATTCATAGGTACGGGTGTATGGAATGCTAAAACTCTGGATATTAAAGGGGAAAGCTTAGGAAATGTGCATTTTGCCATCGATTATCTTAAGAAACCTGATGTATACCGATTGGGCAAAAAAGTATGTGTTATTGGAGCCGGTAATGTTGCCATGGATGCTGCTAGAACTGCGAAAAAATATGGTGCTGAGGAAGTGAGAATTTTATATAGAAAAGGCTTCGAGGATATGACTGCTACTAAGGCTGAGTTGAAAATGACAAAAGAAAGTGGAGTTACTTTTGATTTATACAAATCCCCAGTTGAGCTATTGGAGGAGGGTGTAAAATATATTGAAACTGAAAAAATTACTGATGACAGTGGTAATGTAATAACAAAGCCAATAGAAGGATCAGATGGTTTCTATGGCTGTGATTCTATAATTATCGCCGTTGGTCAATCACCACGGAATAATATTATAGCCAATAATAAGGGCTTTGAAATTAATCAGAAAGGTTTACTGGTAATTGATGATAAGGGCCATACTAGCCGTAAAGGTGTCTTTGCATCTGGTGATGTAGTTACTGGTTCTAGAACAGTTGTAGAAGCAGTAAACTTCGCAAAAATAGTTGCTAGTTCCATTGATGACTACTGTTCCAATTAATTATCTATATAAAATATTAAAGCTCTATTACATTATATGGTGGCTATAAAGCATAAACATATACTGACATCATAGAAAACACCCACTATGACTTGTATGTCCCATAGCTAACCTTCTCGGTCAACTTATGATAACATAAATCATAGTAGGTGTTCTTCTACTGGTGGTTATACCTATATCAATATTTACTTATTATTTATAGCGAATAATCTTGGGAATAAGATATTATTCTCTAGATGGATATGTTGAAATAGATCCTCCTCTAGGGTCTGAAGCATCTCATAGGTTAGAACATAGGTTGCACATACATCATCAGGAATAGCATAGTCCTTGGTTACAACTCTTAATTCTTTTAAGATATTTCCAGCCGCTGTATGCTCTTCTTCCAATTCATTAATAATGCGGACTGCTTCACTTAGATCCTCCTTACTATTACTCTCAAGATACTTTTTAATAGCTGGATATTGCAGGGTTTCCTCCTTAGTCAAATGTTCCTCCAGTTCCATCTTAATCATATGAAATAATCTATTGACCTTCGCTAGCTCTGGATGATGGGCACCGTGAACTCTCAAAATCTTAGTTGTTAATTGACTTATATTAGGTAACTCCCTCCATAGAAAACCATGATGCTTATTTACAATATGATCTACTAGCACATCTAGATCAGCCTCAAGCCAGTTCTCCTCTTTTAGTGCTATTTCCTCAGAATAGCTCTTATATAAATTATTTAACTTATCAATTACTTCTGTTTCATCTAACTGCTGCTCCTGAATTGCTTCCTTAAGGGGTCTGTTGCCACCACAGCAAAAATCAATCCTATACTCCATAAATACCTGGGATGCCTTTGGAAAATTAGCTACTATATCACCAATATGTTGTGTACTTTCAAATTTAGCCATCTTACTTCCTCCTATATAATAATCATATAATTTATATTTACCTTTTCTTTATGATCTTATTATAGGAGTATCATTAACTATTATCTTTGATTTGAATCAAATTTCTATAATTTTATTTTTATTGTTCACTACTTCCTCTTATCTATTGATTTAATTGCTTCCCTTTAGCTTACTTAAACTTTGCTAATTTTCATTCTTCCTCGTAGCAAATAATTGGCGTATCTGGTTCTATATGCTCAAATATTATCTTGGCTAGATAAGTGGGAGCATTGACACAACCATGGCTACCATTTCTTTTATATATCTCTCCTCCAAAATGACTTCTCCAACTGGCATCATGCAGTCCTATATTCCCATAAAAGGGCATCCAGTATTTAACCCCAGCTTCATATCCTGGCCCTCGTAATGTAGCTCCCTCTTGTTTATAGTTAAGCATATAGGCTCCAACCACTGTAGCATGCCCTCTATTGGGATTACCGGTTACCACTGCCCCTTTGGCAATTAACTTTCCCTCTTTATAGAACCACATATATTGCTTTGTTATGTTTATCTCAACATAGGTATCTCCTATCTCATTCCCTTCCCTGGAAAAAGCCCGCTGCAAATATATGGGCTCTTTTTTTATCACTTGGCCATTTTTAATGTTTTCTAGCAGAGCTTTGGCTTCTTCTGGCTGATTGATTTTCCAGCCATAAAGGCCACCTTTAATCTCCACAATTTTGCCTGTTGACGCTTTAAATTTCCTTGTCTTGCCAACAGTATCGTATTGTTTAGCCAAGCCTTTTATATATATCCTTACTTCATTTTCGTCAATTATAGGATCTAAATTCCCGTCCACTCTTATCCATTGATTAATGATATTTCCGCTTAAAGTTTCTTCTTGATTACCAAATAGATATGTAATTTTACTTGATATATATTTATTGAGTAGGTTAAGTGTTTGCCAAGTCTTATCTGAACTTAAGGTATAACCTGGTTTTATATAGCACTGTCTTTCTTCCAAATCTAAGCTTTTATCACCCTTTAAAATACTTTTCTTGATTTCTTTACTTAAGACAAACTTCATAACTCTATTACCATACTTTTCTTCTATTACTTGATATGATCCCTGAAAATACTTAAAACTAACATTTTCAGCCTCCTCTATCTCCCTATTAAGGCAATGAAGTTTACTTATTGCATCATCCATCTGCAATGAATCATAGCGAAATAAATCTGAAATGTAATAGCATTGCTGCTTAAACAAGGATCTAATCCAAAATATGGCTTTCTGTGATTGATATATCGTAGATATGCCATTTTCATTATTGTATTCCAATCCTATATCCTGACCATCTATCCTATCTGTTGTACCATCTCTTTCTATTAAAGTTAAGCCATAACCCTTAAGATTGTTTTTAATTACATCTTCACTATCATCATAGGCCTTTAATGAAAGATCTATCCCATTTATTACAGTATTAAAGAAATAATGGTTGGTAAAATAGATCGAAATAATCAAATATATTAATATAATCGATAAGATTAAAACAATAAACTTACCTAATTTATTTAGACGGGTCATATCTATATACCTTCCTGTAATAAATCATTATTGGCTAATATAATCTATTTTATGATTATCTTGGATTATTAAGACTTAATTACAGGGCTAGTTTTTCCAAACCGTTTACGATAACCACATTTTCTACAGAGTTCTTCCACTGCCTCCATTCTAGAAAATCCCTCTACAATACCTTTAACTCTATCAGTATTAAGTATCTCTGAAAAGGGAGTGTTCTTAATATTTCCTAGATTTACAACACCCTCTCCATCGAGGCAACAAGGTACCACAGTGCCATCCACTAATATTCCTATCTGATTGCGGAGTCCGTAGCAAAATCCTACTCCATCATCTTCTTCCTCCTTAAGATCGGGCCACGTAAAGCGGTAGTCTTGATTTAAATAAAGCTTATTAGCAATTTTAACCCCCCTTCCTGGAAGGACTTGCTCTTCTATTCTATAGGACAGGTTAAACTCTTGCTCTATAATCTCAAGGACTTCCCTATTTCTTTGCTTTTTCATATTTAATATATTATCATTCTCTAAATTCCATAATCTTAAGGATATTATTAGATTAGATTTATCCCTAGCCTCTTTTACAAAGGATAGAATATTGTTAATATAGTCATCCTTACCATTGACACCGTCATTACCATCAAAACTGTGTAAGGAGAAATTAATTTGCCTCAGTGCAGGTTTTGAAATAATCCTGTCTTTTACTTTATCAATCAATGTTCCATTGGTTGTAATATTAACCATAAAACCCATCTCTTGGCTAATATCTAAAAATTTGTCCAGTTTGGGGTGTAATAAGGGCTCCCCTTTAATATGAAAATATAGGTAATCAGTGTAAGGTTTTATCTGATCTAATATATGTTTAAATGTATCTGTATCCATGATTTCTCCTGGACGTTTTGTCTGGGGACAAAAATCACATTTAAGGTTACATACATTGGTTATTTCTATATAAACTCTTTTAAATCTTTTCATTGATAGACTCCTTAGGGGTAAAAATAAGACATACCAGCAAAATTATATTTAATTGTAACATCTTTATTAACCAAGTCAATATTAAAGAGACTAATCACAAAAAAAAGGAACCTTGACTTTCAAGCGTTCCTATAAACTCCTATATTAAGTTAGTTCTTTATGCAATTGCCTTATCTTCAACATGGGATGTTTCTTCTTCATTACAGGCTCCACCAATCTCTCCAGCCTTATCAATAGCAATTTTGGCGAAGATAGGGCCTGAGACCTCATAGATAAGTATACTAAACATTATGATGGTTGTTATAGCAACTGCATACTGGGGTAATTGCTGGCGAACAATTACAGATAATCCTATTGAGATTCCTCCTTGAGGTAATAAGGCCAGTCCAAGATAGTTAGTTACTGTTTTTTCTGCCTTAACAGCCTTGGCTCCTAAATAGGCACCTAGGTATTTTCCTGTTGCCCTGGCAATTACATAGCATACACCCATAATACCTACAGTTGCCAATATGCTTAAATCTAGGCTAGCACCAGCCAGGGTAAAGAATAATACATAAACAGAGGGAACAAAATTATCAACTGCATCAAATACTCTCTTGGAATTTTTCTTTAGATTGACTAAAGTGGTCCCCATCAGAATATTGGTCAATAAAGGTGACAGCCCTAAAACAGTGGATAAACCTGTAGCTAAACCTATGAAAGCTAAGGCTATTATTTGCACATTATCCTTCTTCTTAATCCTTTTTACTAATGTAACTAATATGACACCTAGAATACAACCTAATATTAGAGACCCTACGATTTCAATAACTGGTTCACTGGCCATTTCCAAAAATGTCCTCTCTGAATCACCTTCTGATAACCTAGCTAGTGACATGGCAATTCCAAAAGCCATAATTCCAAAAACATCATCCAGGGCTACCACTGGTAATATGGTTTTTGTTAATGGTCCATCAGCTTTAAATTGCTGTATAACTAAAAGGGTGGCTGCCGGAGCTGTTGCCGCAGACATGGAGGCTATAACAATACTAAAGGCAAAGGGCTGATTAAATATGTAATACATAACTGTGAAAACTATAAAAATAGCACCTACCACCTCAGCCAAGGTGATTATAACAATTTTTTTACCCAGTTTTAGCATATATTTGATAATAAATTCACTACCAATACTAAAAGCTATAACTGCCAAGGCTAATTCACTTATTGCTGAAAAAGCATTGGAATCTTGAGCACTGATAAAACTGCTAAAGGATGGTCCTAGAAACAAACCGGCTACCAAGTAACCAGACACATTTGGAAGTTTGAAATAGCTGGCTATCCTACCTCCAATCATACCAGCAATTAAGACAATACTGAGCTTTAAAAGTACATCCATTTTTTTGGTTCCTCCTCATCATAAATCATATTTGCTATGTAGTTACGACAATGGTTAGCGCATTCTATCTTTATGACTTACCTGAATGCTATCTAAGCATAGCATCGGAAGCAACAAAAATAGCGCATAACCGACTGTATCCAGTCTCGTCATACGCCTGGGTGTACTCCTGTGAGGTTAGCTGACGGGTTAGGACGCCCAAGTCGCCCTTCTTAATGGTAAGATTAAGATTCACCCCAAAGATTTGGGTCCCCCACTCCTATAGGAATTCGGAGATTGCTTCTATACTTTACCATAGAAAAGGGTCTATGTCAAATCCTATACCCCTTTTATCTCTAGAAGCTTCTTCTTTAATTCCCCTTCTATTTTCCTTAATTCTATTTCAGCTTCCATCCTTTTCTGGCGTCCTTCTGTCTGTATACGAAGAACCTCATCCAAGGTCGATATTAAGGATTCATTGGTAATTCGAAGGGTTTCTATATCTACAATACCCCGTTCTGCTTCCTTAGCAGTTTCAATTGTAGCAGATTTAAGAGTTTCTGCATTTTTCCTAAGTAATTGGTTGGTCATATCTGTTACTTCTCTTTGAGCCTTGGCAGCTTGACCTGCATGGGTTACTCCTAAGGCCAGCACCATTTGACTCTTCCAAAGGGGAATCGTATTTACAATAGTAGACTGAATCTTTTCAGCCATTATGGTATCATTTCCTTGAATTAACCTTATTTGTGGCGCCATTTGGATAGAAATCATCCTAGTTAACTCAAGATCGTGGATCTTCTTCTCAAAACGGTTGCAGATTGCTGTCAAATCATTGACGGCCTGGGCATCTTCAGGTAAATTACTGGCTGTAGATTTCTCAATAAGTGCAGGTAATTCTTCTTCCCGAACCTTATCCAGCTTCTTTTTACCAGCCAAGATATACATAGAAAGCTCTTTATAATATGTCTTATTTATTTCATACATCTTATCGAGCATTGCTATGTCTTTCAATAATTGAATCTGATGTTTTTCTAAAACATCAACAATTTTGTTGACATTTACCTCTGCCTTATCATATTTAGCTTTCATTGCTGTAATCTTATTGGACGACTTTTTGAAGAATCCCAAGAAGCCCTTCTCTTCTTCATCTACATCAAAACTTTTTAACTCTGTTACAATATTTGATAGCATCTCGCCAATCTCGCCTAAATCTTTGGTCTTCACATTGTTTAAGGCATTCTCGGAAAAGTCTGCAATCTTTTTTTGTGCCCCTACTCCATATTGAAGAATCTGATTAGATTTTGCTAAATCAATCTGTTTAACAAAATCATCCACTATCTTAATTTCCTCAGGGGTAAGAATACTTTCATCAAAAACTGATTTTTCAAGCTGATTACTGTTGTTCTTATCCAACTGGTCAATTAATTGTTCCTGAGATGATGTATCCTCACTAAATGGCTCAAATGTTAATCTTGGTATTTCGCTGTTCATTAATAACCTCCTAATCTCTATTTCTGATGCTCATATTATTATCCGTTAAGCCTTCCTGAGCTAACATAGTCTGTAATACAGATATATCTGTGGATATATCCAGAGCTGCCTCTTCAAAAAGATCATCTAATAAATTCTCAAATGCCAGATTAATAGTATCCATAGTATCTTCTATCTCTTTCTTAGCACTGGCAATATTCTCACCTTCAATAGGCTGCTCATCTAATTCTCTATAGGCATCCAACAGTTTTAAGGTTGTTGGTAGAAAATATTCTGTAAATTTCCTTATTTCATTTAATTTATCAGGATGGGTCTCTACAAAATCAAAGATCTTACCTGTAACTTCTTCCAATCTATCTAGTTTACGGGAGATTTCTTCTCCCGGAATAGCTATATTGGCATTTCTTATCTTGATGACAAATTGCCGCCCTTCATCTATAATTTTTCTATCATCAGGCTTTAGGGAATTGGCATCTTGTATCTTTTGATCTAGCTTATTCTTATCCTCTTGTATCTGCTTCATCTTCATGTTTTCTTGTAGCTGTAGATATAATTCATAACTTTCATTATTTAACATAAAACAAGTCTTTTTATCATCTATACGTCCTTGGGGAAACATGCCTGCTGCAATCATTTTCCGTAAATCTTTAACTGTAGCTCTAATACTTAGCCCAGTTGCTAAAGATAAATCTTTAATCAGACAGTAATTTCTCCCATTCATCCGAGATATATATCTTTGAAACCTTTTTAGTCTATTACGTATTCGTTTACCATTCATCCATAAAATCACACTAATAATATAACAAGGTAATATGCCTAGGGAAATTTTACCAAATATGCTATTTAAGTTTAAGACACTACCCAATATCATAAAAACTATTAAGGTTATGCCAAAGGCTACACTCCCTATGACACCAAATATAGTTAACATTATCCCAGACACATGTCCTACTGGAACAGTATAAGTTGATTGCATGGATACTGGCTTAAGATTTTTATTATTTTGATAACTGTTATATCTATAAGTATTGTATGGCTTGCTGTAACTATGCCTATTACTACTATAAACCTTTTGATTACTATTGGGAGAGTTGCCTGCTGTACTACCAGTATGATATCTTCCTTTTTGATTGTTGTTAGCAAAACGGTCTTTCTTCCAATCCATGGATTTTCTAACATCAACAAGGGCAGTATTAACAACATTCCTAATATCGCTGCTTAATTTATTAAAATCCCCTTTATTTACAGCATCCTGAACAATATTTTTAATTTCTTCACCTAAATTAATATTATTACGAATATCCATTTCCGCCTCCAAGCGATATATTTAAGAATGTATTATTCAAACATTTTTAGTTAATCTTACCATATCTATTATCTCTTATCAACAATCCGTTGAAGGTTTTAATACTTTTTTAACCTAACTATAATGCTTATTTTAATTACACAAGGATCTTACACTTTTCATAACAAGAGCTATAAAAACCCTCTGAGAACACCAGGCATATATAATTAATTAATAATATAATAAAGGAAGTCATAATATGTATAAACCTTATGGCCCATATGGGCAAGTAGCATCCCCATGGCACTATTCATCGGACACAAAGGGATGCTATGATGGAAGAAGATGACCTCTAGAAACACTTCCCTTTCTCTTTCCTTGGACAAGCGTCTCCTTTACTACACTGGTAACAGACTTCATTACTCAATGGCTTGCCATCAAAGAAGTCACGACAATTACTTAAGGTTGTCTCTGCAATATTATGAAGGGCTTCCCTGGTTAAAAAAGCCTGATGGGATGTTACGATTACATTGGGCATAGATATAATTCTGGCTAAGATATCGTCATGAATAACTGTATATGACATATCTTCATAGAATAACTCAGTCTCTTCCTCGTATACATCTAAGCAAGCTCCGCCTATACGTTCATCCTTAAGGGCTTCCAATAGATCCTCACTATTAATTAAGGCCCCCCTTGAGGTATTAATAATGTATACATTCTCCTTCATTAAACTAATCTTATCCCTGTCTATCATATGGAAGGTATCCTTAGTCAAAGGACAATGTAGGGATATGATATCGGATTCTCTGCATAGCTCCTCTAAGGATACATATTGGATATCACTATCTTCTTTAGGAAAAGGATCATAGGCAATTACCTTGAGTCCAAAGCCTTTACAAATGTTTATAAAAATATTGCCTATCTTACCAGTTCCAATCACTCCCATGGTTTTCCCATATAGATCAAATCCTGTCAAACCATTTAGACTAAAGTTAAAATCCCTAGTTCTATTATAGGCTTTATGAATCTTACGATTTAATGTCAGTAGCAGCGCCATTGCATGTTCTGCAACTGCATAGGGGGAATAATCAGGTACCCGCACAACATGGATTTTTTGATAAGCAGCTTTAAAATCTACGTTATTATAACCTGCACATCTCATGGCTATAAGTTTCACACCACTTTGGTGTAGGATATCTATAGTTTCTTTATCGATTGTGTCATTTACAAAGGCAACAATGGCGTCAAATCCTTGGGCCATAAATGCGGTCCTGGGTCCAAGTTTACTTTCAAAATACTCAATTTCAATCTGATATTGCTCCTTCATCAGATCAAAATATGTTCTATCATATGGTTTAGTGTCAAAAAAACAGATTTTATTCATGCCATTACCTCCTTATAGAATCTATCCATAGGTTACCCTAAAACTTGAATATTCATGAATTATTCTTGTAACAAGCCTATTACCCTGCAGTAAATAAAAGTGTTATTATGAATTTCATAGTACCATAATTGACCATATACTACAATACTTCCCATATAATAAAGAGCCTATAGGTAAATCTATTGTTTATCTCAGGTAATTATAGTACCATATAAATATATAAGTGAATGGCAAGATATTTTATCTCTAGGGATTTTTCCATAAGGGATATAAAATGTATTAAATATTATAGAAGATAAACCTAATAAAAACAGATATGAGGTGGTAAGATGTACCAATATTTATATGAATGTTCCAAGGAAAAGGCCATACATATAACTTTACAGGAAAACTTTTACCTCTACCTAACAATGTGAAAATACATTTCTATGGCCATGCCCATATAGGTGATCTCCAATGGGCCCGGGAGAACGTATACCGAAGAATATCTTGGGTAGACTGGCACGATATTCCTCAAATCAATGTTTCCAGTTTTGAAAATATTAGGGGGACTGCATGCCGGTCCGTATTCCTTCATATTTATGAGGATGGAGCTATGGGGGTATTTTTTAGAAACCATGATATTGGCCAATTTACAGAATGTTATTTCCCAGCTAAGGAGAACCTGCCTCAGAGATTAAGCGACCTTAAGTAAATCAAAATGCCCTTCAAATTAATTAAAATTTGAAGGGCTGTTTTAATTTTAGATTATTTAATATTTATATTATTTCATCCCCAATCCTAGGAGTTGTAAGAATTCCAAAGTCTATCAGCTGATATTCTTCAGACCAAAGATTTCCTTTACTTCTCCAAGAATCTGCACCTTTCCAATGTACATAGTCTCCTACTTGATGTACCTGCCCAAAACTATTGCTACGGTTACCGTAACAAGTTATTTCGATACTATGTATCCCCTTTCCATATCCATGTATTTCTATCTCATATGGAAGAAATGCTATATTTCCCACTTCCTGTTTATCACAATATACTTTAAGCAATGCTCCATGAAAATATGGTACTTGAATTTTAAGGTAGTCATTTTTTTGGTTTACCAAGAATTGATATGTTACATTTCCAGAATAAAATGGTAGTCCCTGAGTAGTCCAACTTCCAAAAAAGATTCTATCAGGTAATTCTTCAATATGTTTATGGGCTCCATGTACTACCACACCAAAATTGCCCAATAAATACATCCACTCCAGATTAGTCCTTACTCCATAAGCCATTTCTATCTGTATTATATTTTTACCTTTTTTAAGGCCAGGAAGCTTCATTTTTTCAATACTTTTATCTGTATAATAGCCATCTACTTCTATCTTTATCGGCTTTCCATTTAGATATATTTTTGAATGTGACAATTCTTCCATTGCCAGATGCACTGTTCCTGTTTCTACATGGGAAATAATCTCATATTTAAGATGGAGTATATGATCACGGACATCGTGATTACCTGTTATATATGGCTGAGCTACCAATTCAGTTCTTAATGGATAATTCAATTTACTTCTTATAATGTTATCAATACGAAGCAATTCCGTTTTCCTATGCCATTCTCCATTATCCAAAGCATATTGAGCTTTGTCCAACAAGAAAACATTCGGCTCACTTAATGTAAACTTCACTCCATGTACCGAATCGTACCAATCGTCACATGAAGTTTCATTACCAGTGTAAATTGGGGCCAATGCATCCACATAATGATCCTTTCGCTTCTCTGAACCAAAATCAATATTCACACAATCTGCTTTTTTAGTAGGAATAAGTCTAAATAAAAGGCTGTCATCTCCATATATTGAACGCTTTATGCCAGTTTTTCCATCCCTATAATTAACTTGAATAGGCGTAATCTTTCCGGAAACTGTGTCATAAAATACTACATCATATATCCCCTTAATCCATATCATGACATGGTCAGCATCATGAAATTCTCTCCTGTTTCGCCAGAGCTTTGCAAAATCTCTTTCATCAACTTCATTATATGCCTGAGCTATAAAAAGCCATTGGCACTCCATATCTTCTCTCATCTGATAAATATATTGATTAGTGTGCTGACCGTTCAAGTATTGAATACCAATAATGCGGTAAGGTTCTAAGGCATCAAGCACATCAAATTTAGTAATGGGGACAACTTTCCCCTCCTCCATCATCGCTTCTAAATCTGAACTTATTGTATTGTTTTTGACTGCATCAATATATTTCGGTGTTTTTCCAGCAAATATTACTTGACCACCAGCCTTTTGAAAGCTTAAAAGGCGTTTCACTGTAGTAGACCTAAGAGTTATACAGTTGGGTACCAATATAACATCATATTGCATATTTCCGACCTTAAATGGGGTCTGAACATTCTCATCTGTAAGTTCAACCAGTAATGACTCTGCAATAAAGTCAAAATCCAAATTATCCATTAAAAGCCATTCTGTTAGATATCTGAAATCCCTGTCTAATTGTTCTCTTATTCTATGGGTCTGATTGGTTGGACCTAAGTATAACCACATAGTCTCTACAGGATGAATCACACCTATCTTAACAATTGCCTTTCCTCTAGTCAAAACTGTATTTAGTCGCTTAAAATGATTCTCTATATACGAAAATTCAGTATACCAGGGTGATTGATAGCCTATGCTTGCGGGATAATCTCTTTTAGCTTCCCCTTTCATTGATGCCAATGTGAGGTGATGAACACGATTAGTCACTCCCAGAGCAGCTTGCCAGTCACCAGAATGCTTAAAATGCCTGAAATCAAAATCCCATTGATTTACTCCATAAAGCTCACTGGTCATTCCCTCATTACCAAATTGATTTTTACTGCTTTGTGCCTGTTTTAATGTATTAAATTCCCTTAAATCACATAGGTTGTCTACTCCCGGTATACTAAAATATTTATAACTACGCATAACATCACCTGCACAGTTACTTTGGCCTTCTAAATCCTGTTCCGCCATCAAATGTCCGGTAAAACCAAGATTATGTGCTTTACACCAATCACTAATGGGTTTCATATATCCATTAACAAATCTCTGTGCAATATGGTCACGATATAAATATCTGGCCTGGGATAAGCAATTCGGATCTCTCTCCCATATAACTTCAGGCAAATCTTCAAAAACATCTCTTCCTGTAGCCTTACGGTAAGTTGCAGGAATATCATCTGTATATGGAATACGTACATCATCAGTAGCATCAGGATTACTTAATCTATCAAATGGACAAAACATTGGTTCATCAGTGAAAATTGATGGAATGTTACCACCAAAATCATCCTGCAGATATTCTGCATATCTTTCATGAGTATATTCAATAAACTTCTTTGTAACATTTTCATTCAACAAATCAGCATATGTTTGATTATTATACCAAGGAGTTGGCTTTGCTAATTCTACATACACATACCATTTCATACCTTCAACTTTATCTTCCTTAAATGGGATTGGCTTTGCTGATTTTAGATATCCATCTACTAAGACAATATCATATGCTACTAGAAAATATCCTGCAACAGGCTCTCCCAAGGATATTTTCTTTTTGAATACTTCCTGATTTTCTTCATGATCGGTTAATATCTTTGTAGTGAATCTTAAATAGCGTTGTCTACAGTTTATATCTTTTGTTACCATTCCCCCTGCAGTTCCTGAAGAATATCTATCTTCATCGTATAGGTAGCATCTTAGCCCCAACTTTTTGGCCTGTTCATTACAATAGCTAACCAATTCCATAAATTCATCACTGAGATATTCATTTTCCAGCCCCACACGTACATGAATATGAAAACCACCCATTCCCATTTCTTTAAACACTATTAATTGTTCATCAATGATCTCTTTCGTAATTCTACAATTCCAACTCCAAAAAGGAGCACCTCCATAATAAGCTGGTGGATTATAAAACAAATCATCAGCTAAAGTCTCAGACTTGCTATCTTCATACAACATTTATATACCTCATTTCTATTACAAAATTATATCACCAAAGCAATCTCATCTTATTAATTAAATTATGTGTTCTTTAATGTTGATATTCTTATAGTAATTTTACCTAATCATTGTTATTAAAACAAGTAATGTTTATTTACTTTTGATGCTAATATTTACAACTTGAGTAATTACTAATGATTTATATATACATGTTAAAGATATAGTGCTTCTCATTCTCTCTAGTATCTAAGTTTGAAGTAAATTACTCCCTTATATGGGCCAATTTACTGATTATCCTATATACAGTCTCCGAAATAAAAAGTGGTGCATGTCTATAAAGAGCTGAAAAGATCTTTACGGAGAGTTTTCTGCTATCAGGAAGTAACTCGTCCTCCTTCCAAGGAGAAGCTTTTGCCACTTTTAAATATTCCTCTTTCATGGGATGATAACATTTCAGCTCCCAAGGCCTTCCTACCAATCCTGTTGTAAAATGAAGTATAATAGGATTTTTCTTTGCATCATCCAGCTCCTCTTGAGAGTAGAAACTGTCCAAGAAATACATTCTTCTGATTGTCTTGGCTGAGAATGAATATATATTAGAAGTGGCATTATATCTAGGTGAAAGGATATACTTCTTATTTCTACAGATAGCATTAATTACCCCTTGGTCATGATGGGGAACATTGCCCTTGAAATTATCTATAAAGTCCATGAATTTATCCTCTATATGTATCCTTCTCCACAGTGATAGATTTATCAAAAGTACCCCAGCATTAATATAGTATTCATCCTCTTTCATACCAATTTTCTTAAGAAAGAAATTATCCACCGTATCTTGAACCCCTGCCACTAAATAGTTATCTAAATTAATCTTCCATATATCTGCTAAGGAAGCCCTAACTATAGTGTCACAATCTAGATAAATAATTTTATTATATTTTTCTGGTATAACCGACGATAAGAATAACCTGGCATAGGAGGCAATTGATATCTTTCTTACACCAATTTGTAGGTTTAAGCCACCAATGGCTGAGTCCATATTTACAAAATTAATATTACGGCTATACTCATTAGCAATGGTTATAAGCTTATCTTTAGTTACTTGACTAATTCCACAGTCTAATACAAATACTGTAATTTCTTCTATATTTTTATTGGAGACAAATAAAGATAGCATAGATATCCCCAAATATTTACCATAATTCTCATCCGCTGAATAGGCCACACATAAACCAATATAATCTTTCATTAGTTATCATCCTTCTATAATTTTATATTTATTACAACCCCAGATAGTATCAGCTATCTACCTAGTATTAATACAAGCTGAAAATCCCATTGATATCATACTTATATCGCCATTAATATCATTATTTATTTCATCTTTTATTTCAGATAAGTAATCTATCTGAAGGGAATAAGGACTATAGGTATTCTGCTCTAAAATATATGCTACATATATATCATCCTCATAATAGACCTTAAAACTATAGGGATAAATCTGCAGCATCTTCTGGGCCCAGTAATATGCTTGGGATTCAATTATCGCCCGCTGAAAATAATAATCCTGAGAATTATTTAAATAGATAAAGTCCATTACTGCATATTTAGGGTCCACCCTTACTTGTCCATAGGCATAGTCCTGCAAGACCAGCTTTTCTATAAAAAAGAAAACATACTTTGTTGGAAATGTAAATTCCTCCTGCCCTCCATTGACCATATTCATAAACTCAGATAGCTGGGTATGATATCCATAATCTATGACTGTGTAGTACTCCTCTGTAGGCGATACTATGGTGTAGGTAAAATCATCGTAGTTTTTTCTAATATTCCGTAGCAAATAATCCGGTTCATTATAATATGCCAAGTTTACATCAAAATAGTTATGATACCATCCCATTTCTATAATGAAAAATGCAGCCAAGCCACATAAGATTAGGGACATAAAATTAAGGAAGGACTGATAATACCTGTTTTTCCATAGGCCCATAACTCGAAAGATAAAGTCCACTGGTAGGATATAGATAAAACCGATAAAAGGCTCTGCAAAAGTTGATGCTCTAGCAGCCGCAATCAATTCTACTAATCCCAGCTCTCTTGCCCCACCAATAATACATAGAATGGTCATATTCAAGATTAAAGCTATATAGGCATTCCCATAAACCCTATACTTCTTCACCAAAAGCATAATAAAGCCGCCTATTAATCCCATGGCCATGGAGATAAACATCAGCCAGGTGGCACTGGCACCAAACATGGCCAACATACCAAAATTATAAGAAGAATCTGTATTAGCTTCATCTTCTGGCCCATTATTTCCTTGAGCCTTAGCTAATATATCCTGATAATCGGCATCACTGCCATGCCACTCTTCTCCTGCAATAACACTGGTTGCCCATGCCATTGACTCCTGAAATGGTATCCCCTTAGCTAGGCATGCTGCCATGGGAAGAAGGGCAATTATGGCCCCCATAAGTCCACTAAACATCAGGGGGATAAAATATTGCTTTTTTAATACCCTAGGTATATAAGCCAGCCCAATGGAAACCACCAGGAATATAGCCGCTATTGCAGTATAAAAATGATAAGCGATAACTAGGGTCACAGAGAGCATTAGAAGAATTGCCTCTGAATCAATATATCTTCTATTAATATATGTGTTTATGCGAAACAAGCTTCGTAATCTGGAATCTCCTTCAATAATAAATTTCTTTCTATCCTTATGAAGGTACCTTATCATAAAATAAGCTGTTCCTACTGCAACATACATACCAAATTCTTGTGGTAATGAGGCCCCATACCGTCCTTGATTAAGCATAAAACTAAATATAAGGATCACCGCTATAGGGGAATACTTTGCTTTAAATATCTGCCTTGCCAGTAGATATAGACCAATAACCATTATTACCGTCTGATAGGCCCCAGCATATAACAATATTTCTCTAAGATCCAATCTAAAGATACTACGGATAAAATATATCATAGCATGCATACCAAAGGGATAGATTCCATCGGAAAATAGGGTTCCCTGTTCCAGGCCATATATCCAGGATTGGTGGACGGGAATATCAGAAAATTGATAACTGTGATAGCTTAAAACATTATAGGTTAAAAACCATATATTGTAAAAGATTAGCCCTAAAAGCAAGGCAATCTCTATCCAGTTCCTACGGATATATGGCCAAATATTCCAGTGCCTTATCCTTATCATAAGCTTCTTAAGCCACTGTTTTATACTATTCATTAGATATCTTAAAAATCTTTTCTCCTTATATGCCTTCCATAGATTTCTTCCCATTTCCATACAAAGATGAAAGAATTTCTTATCTGAATAATTCCAAATAATTAAACCATATATTAAAACATTGCTAATTATAATAGTAACTGGATTACAAATATTAAAAAATCCCAATAGTAAGACTAGATTGATTTGAAGGCTGGCCTGTGTAATGATACAAAACCAGAAGCGATAACTATAATCTCTATTTCTTAGATGTCTATTCCACACTAAAAGCGGGATAAGAAAATCCCGAATTAAACAAGCTAATAAGACCATTATTAAAGATATTATATATGCACTGGTATCGACTATCATACAAGATCATGCCTTTCATCAAAGCTTACTTTATAGTTTAAAGCTTCTAATTATATCTAGAAAGTCACTGTATTCTTTACTTATATATACTACATAAATATAGCAACCTAAAAGATAAACTACTCCCCCTGCCAAAACCTGTATAATCAGCAATATGAAGGAAGCCATAGATATCCTATTGAGGGAATAGGTAACAGCAAATTCTAAAAGCCCACAAAGAATAAAGGGTAATAATGTTTTAGCTAAAGTTTTATAAGCATATACATCTCTTATCCTTATTAACTGATAAGCACATACCAAGATTTCTGCTCCAAACTTAGCAATAACTGCTCCCAAGATACCATATAGGGGGATAAAGATTAAATTTAATATAATATTAGTTAAAGCTCCCAAGGATACTGCCCTTGTATAAATATCTTCTTTATAAAAGGGTATAAGATATTGTATCTGTATAACATTAGATACAGTCATGGGTATCATAATCACAGCCAATTCCATGGTTATTAGTATGGCTGGCCTATATTCTGAACCAAAAAACCAAGGAATAAAGCTGGGCGCAATTCCGGCAATACCAAAACATAAGGCGCAGCAAATAAAACTATTAAATCTTATGGAGGCTTGCATATTCTGCAGACCTTGCTTCCTATGGTTATTGGCCACTAGGTTGGAGATCCTAGGTAGCATCACAGAATCCAGGGCTGACAGTATCCCCTTGGGGAGGTTAATAATATTCTCTGCATATACATAAAAGGCTATGGCAGTAGTACTTTTATGTATAATCCCTAAAAAAATCTTATCTAACCAACTGTATAGATTAAATGCAAGTAATGGAATAAATAGCTTAAAATTTGGTACAATGTGCTTGATAATATCTGCCCCTTTTATAGGTACCAATTTTATCAGCTTGGGTATAAAGGGCAAAAGTTGTAACTGTTCAATTAAAAAACAAAGAGACATCACTCCTGTGTAGACCCATAGATCCCTTTCAGTATGAACTAAGGTAAAAACCAAGATTATAATCAAGGCTCTGGACACAAGACTTCTTATGGTTGTAATGCGAAACTTTTCCATACCAAAAAACAACCAGCTAACATCAAATAAAACAGAGGATACATAAATTAATTGCATCCAATATACCCTACTATTCTCCTTATATACAAATAGGATTAAAAACACGAAAACTAGTATGGATAGCAATGAGGTAATTAACTGAAAAATATATATCCCCCAAAAAACCCTACTACGTTCTTCTATATCATCTCGGCAAGCTGCTATACTTCTATTTCCATAATTGTCTATACCTAATTTACCAAACATAATAAAAAAGCAGGCCACTGTACTGGAAAATGAATATATTCCTACCTGATCAGCCCTTAGTACCCTAGATACATAGGGAGTAATCACCAAAGGTAATAGGCAAATTGATAAACGGTATATTAAATTATATATATAATCTTTCTTTAACCTTAAATCCATATAAATCCCCTTAATAAAATTAAACATAGCTGTCGTATATAACTAATCAACTAACCCTTGTATCTCAACCTCTGTATGCTTATCAAATGCC
>JAAYPX010000088.1 GCA_012519565.1 Clostridiales bacterium
CAAAATTATCTAACAACTTGAACAAAGACTACTGGTGTCTAGTAGTTGAAGGCGTTCAATACGAAGATCCTGAACTAAACAGAAAAGCTAATATCAAGAACTGGGCTCCTGCAGGATATGAATATCTAATCGAAGATGCTATCAAATACTATGATGAGTACAAGGAGTACAGAACTCCAGATACATTATTCTCAGTTGTTATTGAAAGCGTTGCTGATTACAAGGCTGAATTAAATGATCTTTGGAAAGAGCTTTATGTTAAGTGTGTAATGGCTCCTGAAGATAAATTTGATCAAGTTTACGAAGATGCTAAGAAAGACTTCCTAGATGCAGGCTATCAAGAAATTCTTGATGAGAAGAGAGAAGCAATCGAGGAAGGTAACTACAGCAAATAAATAAAGGTTTAGTTAGTTTAAAAGACTGATTTAAAGCTCTATAGAGGTCGTTGCAAAATGATTTACATTTTGTAACGGCCTCTTTATGGTTTTAAAATAGTAAGTCAAAGTTCTAGAATTTTAAGGGCAAGATTTTGCAATTATAAAGCAAGTATCAATAATGTAATCCTCTGCTCCCTGGTTTATAATATGCTTAATATATAAAATATATAAGAGGAGGCTTTGTACATGAGTGAGCAATTATTTAATGTCAAGGTATGGGAGGAAGATTTAGTCATCCCTACCTATGAAGTTGGAAAACCAACTAAAAATCCTATGTTCACGGAACAGAGGGTTTATCAGGGAAGTTCTGGTAAAGTATATCCCTATCCAGTTATTGAGAAGATTCATGATGAAAAAGTAGACAAGACCTATAAGGCAGTATATCTTGAGAATCAGTATATAAGGGTAATTGTATTACCAGAGTTAGGTGGCAGAATCTATAGAGCCTATGATAAGACTAATGATTATGATTTCGTATATTATAATCGTGTGATTAAACCTGCACTGGTAGGAATTACAGGTCCTTGGATATCGGGAGGTATTGAGTTTAACTGGCCACAACATCATAGACCAACCACTTTCCAACCGGTAGATTATAGTATCCGTGACAATGAAGATGGTAGCATGACCTTACTGGTACATGATGTGGATCAGATGTATGGAACTAAGGTGGTAGCAGAATTTACCTTATATCCAGATAAAGCCTATATTGAGATAAGAGGCCAGTTATACAATGGAACACCATTTCCCCAGACTTTCCTATGGTGGGCCAATCCAGCAGTAGAAGCCAATGACTATACTCAATCTATCTTTCCCCCAGATGTTCATGCAGTAATGGACCATGGAAAAAGAGACGTATCTAGATTCCCTATAGCCACAGGTGTTTACTATAAGAAGGATTATAGTGAGGGTGTAGATATCTCAAGGTATAAAAATATTCCTGTACCAACCTCATATATGGCTGAATACTCCAATTATGATTTTCTTGGTGGATATGATTATCGTAGAAAAGCAGGTATACTTCATGTAGCCGACCATCATATTTCTCCAGGTAAGAAGCAGTGGACCTGGGGCTGTGGAGATTTTGGTAAGGCTTGGGATAGAAATCTTACGGATGAGGATGGGCCATATGTAGAGCTAATGGCAGGGGTTTATACTGACAATCAGCCAGATTTCACATGGTTAAAACCTTTTGAAGAGAAGACCTTTAAGCAGTATTTTATGCCTTATAAAGACCTTGGAGTTGTGAAGAATGCCAGCATACACGCTGCTGTTAACATGGAAGCAAGGGAAGATGGAGTTCATGCTATTGTTTATGCTACTTCAGAATATAAAGATGCCAAAGTGATAATAAAGGTTAAGGATACTACAGTTATAGAAGAAGTTACAACTATATCACCTGTGGTAACTTTTGAAAAGACATTTAATCTTTCCTATGAAAAAGAAACAGATTTAACAATAGAAATTAGAGATAAGGAGAGTAATCTACTGATTAGTTATACTCCTGAGAAGAAGGAGATACCAGAGGTACCAGAGCCAGCAGAAGCTGCTAAGGAGCCAACAGAGATTATGACCAATGAAGAATTATATCTAACTGGCTTGCATCTAGAACAGTATCGTCATGCTACTTTTGCACCGGATGACTATTATCTGGAAGGATTAAAGAGAGATCCTGGTGATATACGTATTAATAATGCCTATGGCTCCTTGTTACTTCGCCGTGGCCTATTTAAGGAAGCTGAAAAGTACTTTAGAAAGGCTTGGGAGCGCCTGACTTGGAAGAATCCCAATCCCTATGATAGCGAACCCTATTATAATCTTGGTTTAGCACTGTTCTACCAAGGTAGAATGGATGAAGCCTTTGATGTTTTCTATAAGGCGACTTGGACCAGTGAGCAGCAGGAGATGTCCTTCTACTATCTTGCAGCTATCTCAGCCAGAAGAGAGAATTATAAGGATGCCTTGGACTTTATTGAAAAGGCCCTAATTAAGAATAGCCATAATATTAAAGCTAGAGGATTAAAGGCTACATTTTTAAGAAAATTAGGACGGTGCCAGGAAGCTAGAAGCTTTATAGAAGAGAGTTTGAAGATTGATAGATTTGACTATGTAAGTGGTTATGAGAAGATATTGCTTGAAAATCATAGTAAAGATGCAATAGATGCCTTGCTTACTTTAATGAGAAACTTCTCCGAAAACTTCCTACTGGCAGCTAGAATTTATGCAGAAGCTGGCTTTTATAAGGAAGCGGTGGAACTTCTAAAGCTTTGCAATGAGGAGAAACCTATGCTGAAATACTATGAGGGTTATTATTTGGCTCAAATGGGATTAGAAGATGAAGCAAAGCAGGTCTTTAAAGAGGCAAAATCCAGATCACCCTATTGCTGCTTCCCTAATAAGCTGGAAGACATCTTAGTATTAGAGATGGCCATGGAATATGATCCTGAGGATGCTAAGGCCCCATATTATCTTGGTAACCTATACTACGACAAAAAGCAATACCATCTATCAAAAGAGCTTTGGGAGAAGAGTGTTGCCATTGATAATTCATTCCCAACAGCCCTTCGTAATCTGGCCCTAGTATGCTATAACCAATTTGATGATAAAGAAAAAGCCAAGGAAGCCTTGGAGAGGGCATTCCAGCTAGATACCACTGATGGAAGAGTATTCCTTGAATTAGATCAGTTATATAAGAAACTGGGAGCATCAGCTGAGGAGAGAATAGCTTTCTGTGAGAAATATCCAGAAACCTTAGCTGAAAGAGATGATATGTATATTGAGTATATCACCATGTTAAACCAAGTAGGGGAGTATGAAAAAGCCTATAATCTGATAATGGACCGTAAATTCCATCCTTGGGAAGGGGGAGAAGGCAAGGTTACAACACAGTACAAGGTGGCCCTACTGGAGATAGCTAAAAAAGAGATTGCCAATAAGCAATATGAGAGTGCTATTACCCATCTTAAAGATGCCTTGGTATATCCTGAGAATCTTGGAGAAGGAAAACTAGAAGGTACTAAGGATAACCACATTAATTACTACTTAGGTACTATTTATGAAGCCCTTGGAGATATGGAAGAGGCGAAAGCTTATTATGAATTAGCCTCTATTGGTACTGATGATCCATCCAATGCTATGTACTATTACGATCAACCAGCTGACATGATTTTATATCAAGGTTTAGCAAAACAAAAACTTGGTAAACCTATAGAAGCCAACGCAAGATTTTACAAATTATTGGATTACGGAGAGCATCATATATATGATAAATTTAAGAAAGATTATTTTGCCGTATCCCTACCAGATTTCCTAATATTTAAGGATGATATGGATAAGAAACATAAGGCCCATTGTTATTACTTAATAGGTCTTGGAAATCTTGGCTTGGACAGGAAAGAAGAAGCAAGGGAAGCATTACAGAAGGCTATTGAACTGGATCAAAATCATTTGAATTGCATTTTGTATTTGAAACAGGTATAATTTTTAAGTAGTGATTTGATATAAAAGGAGGGTATACCATGAGGCTGTAGAGACAGCCTCATGGTTAAATTGAGATGAAGACCAGTGAAACAGGTATCCTTAACAAATCTGATATTTACTTTGCCACCCCTAGCAATCTTGCAAGAAAGTTATTCTTCTATATTACATGCCTAGGACATTTTTATTATGAGAATAATTATAAATTGTGGAGAGATGACTATGATAGTTATCTAATTATGTACATCCTTAGGGGGAGTGCTAAGATATATTATGAAGATAGAATGTATGTAGCCAAAAAAGATGATATTGTATTTATGGACTGCCACAAGCCCCACGGGTATCAAGCCTGTGGTGATTTAGAGACTTTATGGTTTCATTTTGATGGTCAAAATACTAAGGATTTCCATAAAGCAATCTTGGACATGTGGGAGGGCGGAATTATATCTCTTAAGGAAACCTATGTGGCACGGTCTAACATTCAAAAGTTATATGATTGCTATCATGAAAAGTGGATGCTTAATGAAGCTACACAATCTGCATATATTACTAAAATATTAGCGGAATTCTTTCCTACTGTTTCTAAATATTCTGATCAGAAGAGTTCTATTATAGAGGAAACACTACAATTTATAAATCGTAACTATGGTGAAAAGTTAAGTTTGAAGATACTGGCTGATAATGTTGCCCTTAGTGAATTTTATTTTTCTAGATTGTTCAAAAAAGAAACTGGTTTTACCCCCCATGAATATATAATGAATACCCGAATAACCAAGGCTAAGATATTTCTGAAAAGCAAGAAAATGACCATAAAGGAACTGGCTTTTTCCTGCGGTTTTTCCAGCGAATCCGCTTTTGTTAATGCTTTTAAAAAACACACTGGTATGACACCAGGAGAGTTTAGGAGGCTACAATTATAGTAAAGCAAAGGAGGTAGTGATATGCTTTCAATTAATAATAAAATTTATGATATCAGTGGAGAGTGGAGGTTTAAGCTAGGAGCTTATATACCTTTTAGTGATAAATGTAAATTAGTAAGTGATGAAACTGTAATTTTTCCAGGAACCTTAGATGAAAATAAAAAAGGGACTATAAATACTTGTCAGGACCAGGAAAGATTAAGTAGGTACTATACCTATACCGGTCCTGCTTGTTTCCAAAAGGATATAATGATAGAAGAGGCATGGAAGGATAAGGATATCCAGATATTCTTAGAAAGATCTAGGGCAACCCGGGTCTATGTAAACCAAGAGGAGGTTTTACATAGGGAGACCTCCAGCATCTTACCGATTCCCCAGATATACTCCATAACAGATTATGTAAAGTATGGACAGGAGAATACTATCACCATCGTAGTTGATAATTCCTATCCAGATATGCCTGCAGAGGCTATCCTGCGCTCCTCCATGGCCACAGATGAAACCCAGACCAATTGGAATGGTATTCTTGGAAGAATGGAGTTACAGGTGCTAGATAAGGTTAGAATAACCGATATCCGTATCTATCCCCATAAGGATTTAAGAAGGGTTCGGATTATATGTGAAGTAATTAATACTTCGGATGATATATATACTGGATTTATGCTAGTACAAGCAAAGAAAGCAAAACAGTTTTCTAATCAAGAAGTAATGGATGACCATGGAGAAGATGTTTATATTGACCATAACAAGAAGGGCATTCCTTCAAGGGAAATATTAATACAGTTACCAGCAGGCACTTCTAAGATTTACGAAATCTCAGACTATGATCTAGGAGATGAGGTGGAGCTTTGGAGTGAATTTAATCCTAGCCTTTATACTATGGATGTATTTCTTAAGGACAGCTATAATTTTGATGCTATCCTTGACCTTAATAATATTCCTGAAGAGAAAGAATACAGGGAGAGATACTCTGTAGATTTTGGTGTTAGAAGTTTTAAGGCAGATAAAGAAACTGGCCGTTTGATGATTAATGATGTTAATGTGTTTCTTAGGTGTGAAGCCAATTGTGCAGTGTTTCCTTTAACTGGTTATGCACCCATGGAAGAGGAAGCCTGGGAGAAACTCTTTTCCACTTATCGTTCCTATGGTATTAACACTGTTAGATTTCACTCCTGGTGTCCACCGAAAGCTGCTTTTGTGGTGGCAGATCGTATGGGGATGTATCTACAACCAGAACTTAGCTGCTGGGATCATTTGAATATGTTTGGAGATGAGATTGAGAAGGTATATTATAGAAAAGAAGCCTTGGCAATTATGAAAACTTATGGTAATCATCCTTCCTTTGTTATGTTTTCCCTAGGTAATGAATTGCATTTTAGTGACTTGGATTTTGCAGATAAGCTACTGGTGGAACTAAAAGATTATGATAGTAGCAGATTGTATTCCTTTGCTTCCAATGGATATTATGGTAATATGCCCCCATCACCAAACTCTGACTTTTATACAGCACAATCCTACCTAAGAAGCCCTTTAAGAGGTATGTACAGCGGAATGAGAGGTTTTGTCAATGACCGCCGTCCGGGAAGTTATATTAACTATGAAGAAGGGGCTAGCCGTGCAATACGGGGAGGTAATCCAGTAATTAGTTTTGAAGTAGGACAGTTTCAGGTATTTCCAGATGTACTTTATGAATTGCATCAATATACTGGGGTCCTAGAGCCTAGAAACATGAAAATACTTGAGAAGCAGCTTAAGGAAAAAGGAATATCCAAGGAAACAGCAAAAGCCTACATCAATGCATCGGGCATCTTATCTAGATTGGGATATCGACAAGAAATTGAAGCTGCTAGAAGAACTAGCAATATGTCAGGGATCTCCTTACTAGGAATTCAAGATTTCAGTGGCCAGGGAACTGCCTTAGTAGGCATGATGAATGCCCTAGGGGATGCAAAACCCTATGAGTTCGCAGAACCCAAGGAATTTAGAAGTTTCTTTGGTGAGCAGGTAATATTATTTGAGACAGATAAATTCTGCTGGACTAATAATGAAATCTTTCATGGCAATGTATTAATATCCAATTATGGAGTAGGACCTTTAATAGGTTCCCTTATATATCGTTTTGAAGATAGGGATGGAATGGTATTGGCTGAAGGGAGCTTGTCCCATAACTGCTATGACAATGGCCAGTTAAGTCTGGCAGGAACAATAGAAGTGTCCTTAGATAAGATTAACAAACCTACTGAGTTTAAGTTGAGGCTAATCTTTGATCAGGGTAGTAACAGTAAGCAGGAAATCTCAACCAGCTATGATATATGGGTTTATCCAGTTGCAACTGATGAAGATCCAGTGGATATATATATTACCGGGGAGTTAGAACAGAAAGCTATAGGGATTCTTCAGCAGGGAGGAAAAGTATTCTTTAGTCCCCAAGCAAGTAAGGATAGTATACCTAATAGTGTTGTAGGAACATTTACAACTTCCTTCTGGTCTTCAATGTTTAAGAGTGAAACACAACCAGGTACCATGGGATTATTAATGGATCCAAAGCACCCTATATTTAACAGCTTCCCAACGGATTATCATACCAATTATCAGTGGTGGCCAATGACGAAATTAGGCAGAGCCATGGTACTGGACCATATACAACCAATTATTCAAGTGGTAGATGGGTTTTTAACCTTAAGAAATATGGGTTTACTGTATGAAGTTAAACTTGGTCAAGGGAAACTTATGGTATCATCCATGGGATTAGAAGAGTTAAAGGACCAATATCCTGAAGCTAGAGCATTGCGTAACTCCATACTTAAATATATGAAATCCAATGAATTTAACCCGGAACAAGAAATAAAGATAGAGCAATTGAAAAAATAACAACACCAGCACAATATATAGGCATATAATAAATCTAAGAATATAATCTAAGAGGTATTGTATGGATTTTCAAAACAGTAGGACCTATCAAAATATATTAAATGCCTATCAAAATCAATTAAGTAATAATGCAAAATACAATATTTTTATGCGAAGGGCAGAGCAGGAGAATCTAATTGAATTAATGCATGCTTTTGAAAATACAGCTAGAAATGATTTATTTATTGCTGAAAGGCTGCGACGTATAATAATGGACGGTAATCCTAGTACTTTAGACAATTTGATAGAGGCCAGAAGTGATAAAGTAGTAGATAGCGATTTGTATAGGGAATATGCTCGAGTTGCCCAAGAAGAAGGCTATGATGATTTGTCATCCTTATTCAGTGGTATTGCCAATATTATGCTAAATCATAATACAGTATTTAATACCTTTATAAGTGAGATACAATCCAATGAGCTATTTTGTAAGCCGGCAGGAGGCCTATGGCTTTGCCTAGGATGTGGCAACATACTAAGTGCCAATTGTGCCCCTGAAAGATGTCCAGTATGTGGTTATCCCCAGGGCTATTATATGTTTTACAGTGCTTTTTAAGAAAAATTGTGCTTATGTCAACACAAGTAGTAGCAGGTGTTCTTCTAAAGTGCATAAAAAGGGGGCTGCCGCAATAGATAGATAAGTGTACACTGTGCACTATAAATATTGCGATAGCCCCTATTATATATATCTGTATACCTTCTATATTGTCTACAAATAAAGCATTTGTCTACAACCTAAAGTTCACCAAATCCAAAATATTTCATTGCATTATTGTAAGATATATTTTCTACAATTTCCCCTAAGGTATCATAATCTTGAGGATATTCACCGTTTTCTACCCAGTTGCCAAATAGTTCACATAAGATACGGCGGAAGTATTCATGTCTTGGATAGGAAAGAAAGCTTCTGGAGTCTGTCAACATTCCAACAAATCCTGCAATAAAGCCAAGATTTGCCAGGGAAATAAGCTGATCTGTCATACCCTGCTTATGATCATTGAACCACCATGCGCTACCGTGTTGAATCTTAGATATGGCAGTAGAATCTTGGAAGCATCCTATAATCGTACCGATAGCCGCATTATCCACTGGATTTAAGCTATAGATAATTGTTTTAGGCAATTTACCATCTGTATTTAAAGCATCTAAAAAGTCAGCAATTTGAGCGGTTGGAGCATAGTTATTGATACAATCATAACCGGTATCTGGGCCCAGGGCTTTAAAAGCAGGAGTATTGTTATTTCTCTTACAGCCATAATGAAGTTGCATAACCCAACCCATGTCAGCATACTCTCTACCAACATACACCATAAAGGCTGTCTTAAATTGTAGTATCTCTTTTTCGGTAAGGGCCTCACTGTTAAGACGTTTCTTGAAAATAGCCTCAACCTCTTCCTCACTGGCAAGTTCGTACATGATAAAATCAAGCCCGTGATCAGAAACCCTACATTTCATAGAATGGAAGAATTCCATACGGCTTTTCAATGCTGCTTTTAAGCTGGCAAAGCTTTCAATCTTTATACCTGAGGTCTGACTTAATTGCTCTAAGTAGTCAAGGTAATCAGGTTTTTCCATATTCATAGCCTTATCAGGTCTCCAAGCTGGAAATACCTTAACATCAAATGAAGGATCTTCCTCTATTTTCTTATGCCATTCTAAGGTATCCACTGGATCGTCGGTGGTACAGATATGGGTTACATTGGAGGCCTTAATAATATTGCGAACGCTCATGGAAGCTTGTTGTAATTTACTATTGCACAGTTCCCAAACTTCTTCAGCACTTTTCTTATTTAAAACCCCAGTATATCCAAAATACCTTTGTAATTCCAGGTGGCTCCAGTGATAGAGGGGATTTCCAATTGCCTTTTCTAGGGTTTCAGCCCATTTTAAGAATTTCTCCTTATCAGGGGCATCTCCAGTAATGTAGTATTCGTCAACCCCATTGGATCTCATTAATCTCCATTTATAATGATCTCCTCCCAGCCAAACCTGAGTTATATTTTCAAATTTTCGATCTTCAGCTATTTCCTTTGGATTGATGTGACAGTGGTAATCAACGATTGGCATTTTGGCAGCATAATCATGATAAAGTTTTTTAGCTGTGTCAGTGTTTAATAGAAAATTCTCATCTAAAAATTGTTTCAAGAACATTACCTCTTTTCTTTTTTATTTTATTAATTAAAACGAGTTAAATCAAATTCCTAGTTATAAATCAGATTATCAATAGATATTATGCCTTTAAGAATTGGTATAACTCGTTTGTAATCGCAGAAAATTAGATTAAAATCTAGTTGTATCCCGTTTAACTATTTCTGCTGAGAATACAGTTTTTAATGGGGCTTCCTTGCCTTGTAAAACCCCCATAAGAGTAGTAATACAATTAATGCATACAGTCTCCAGCTTGTTGTCAATGGAGGTTAGCTCAGGATCGCTACATTGGCAGAGGATTGAATTGTTATAACCGATAATGGATAAGTCATCTGGTATAGATAATCTGTTTTCTTTTGCAAACTTTAGAGCTCCAATAGCTAAAATATCATCGGCAGTAACTATGGCGTCAAATTTTAGCCCTTTCTTATATAGGGAGTTGAGATGTTCCTTAACTTCATCTATTGTTCCATGAATGTACTGGATATAATCATTATTAATTATATTACCATTATTATTGTCTGAAATATTACTATCTATATTCAGTGCATCAAGAAAGCCACCTAGCTTTTCCATACCACTGTATGATTTAGCGTTATAAAGATATAAAATTTTCTCATGACCACTATTAAGTAAGGATTTTGTTGCTTGGTAGGTGGCATGGCGGTCGTTACATAAAGAACAATATATATTGGGTCCATCTAATGCTGCATTAACAATTAGCACAGGAACTGACTTAGCAGCGTCACGGATATATTGGTTTTTCTTGTCGTCGGCTGCCACAAAGTTAGAACCTACTAATATAATTGCATCGGTTCGTTTTGAAAGTAGAAGATTCACATATTTTTGCTTTGTTTCCAGTTCGTATCCACTGCAACATAGCAAGGCATCATAATTATGCCTACGGAGTTCTTGTTGCAGATAGAAGATAGCCCTGGCAATATATGGATCTGATGAATCGGCACATAGGATACCCACAGTGTTCATGGTATTAAGTCCCAAACCTCTAGCAAACACATTGGGGGTATATCCGTATTCCTCAATTACGTCAAGGACTTTCTTACGGGTCTTTTCACTGACATAGGAATTGCCATTGATTACCCGAGATACCGTGGCTATAGAGACACCGGCTTTTTTTGAAACATCATATATATTCATATAAATAGTGGTATTGTATATTCTATATGTAGATAAACACCACATTCCTCCTAACTAATTAAATGTAACATTTTCTGAAAGCGATTACAAAATAATTATATATTATTTTAAAATATATGGCAAGTATTATATAATCATTATAGGATTTACTATATTATATACATAAATATATATTGACTTTATGCTAATTTAACAGTAAAATTGACCTGTAAGGGCTTACATAAAATATAATATAAAATAATTAAGGAAGGTGAACCTTGTATGAAAACATTGAATAAAAATATCGCACAGAAGGTAGAACGGCCAATAAAGATAGTACAATTTGGTGAAGGTAATTTTCTTAGGGGCTTTGTTGATTATATGGTAGATGTAGCCAATGAGAAAGGATATTTTGATGGAAACATTGCCATTGTTAAACCTATACCCCATGGTAGTTTAGAAAGTTTTCATAATCAAGATTGCAACTATACTGTTCTTTTAAGAGGACAAGAGAACGGAGAAAAACAGGTAATTAAGAGGATTGTTACCAGTGTATCAGAAGCGGTGGAGCCATTTTCTGAATATGATAGGTATGTAGAATTGGCTAAATTAGATAGTCTTCGTTTTATTGTTTCCAATACAACAGAAGCGGGTATAGTATATGATGATAGTGATCGTTATGAGCTAAATCCCCCTAAGACTTATCCTGGGAAATTAACTAAATTTCTCCATGATAGATTTAAGCACTTTAATGGGGACAGTAGTAAAGGTTTAGTGATACTACCAGTTGAATTAATAGATGATAACGGGGTTCACCTAAAGGATGCTGTATTAAAACTCAGTAATTTATGGGGGCTGGGTGAAGACTTTATAGCTTGGCTTAATGAGGCCTGTATTTTTGGTAGTACTTTGGTTGATCGTATCGTTACCGGTTTCCCTAAAGATGAGGCCGATGAGCTATGGAATGAGTTCGGATATAGAGATGAATTATTAGTTACTGGAGAACCTTTTGCCCTATGGGTAATTGAAACGGATAAACCTATAGAAGATGAGCTACCTTTACATAAGGCAGGGTTACAAGTGGTGTTTACAGATAACCACAAACCTTATAAGCAAAGAAAAGTTAGAATCCTAAACGGAGCTCATACGTCATTTTCATTGGCCTCCTATTTGGCAGGTAATGACTATGTAGGAGAGTCCATGAAGGATGAGGATATTAGTTCATATATAAGAAAGACTATTTTTGATGAGATAATTCCTACAATAAATCTACCAATGGAGGATTTGGTAGCCTTTGCCGATGCAGTTAAGGACCGCTTTGAGAATCCATTTATCAAGCATGCCTTACTATCCATATCCCTTAATTCGGTATCTAAATGGAGGGCTAGATGTTTGCCAAGTCTTTTGGATTATGTAGATAAGTTTAGCAAACTACCTAATAGATTAACCTTCTCCTTAGCGGCCTTATTACAGTTCTATACTGGAACTGAAGTAGGAGATGGGGTTCTAGTGGGCCATCGGGGCGATAATACCTATGAAGTAAAGGATAATCAAGAGATACTAGAATTTTTTGCAGCGAAATCCACTGGTGATATTGAGCAGTTTGTAACAGAATGCCTGGCCAGTGAAAGTTTCTGGGGACAGGATTTAACTAAGGTGGCTGGTCTTAAAGATACAGTCCTAGGATACTTGAAGGATATTAGGGCTATTGGCATAAGAGAAACTATCAAAAAACTATAGGAGAGGCATTTAGTATTAATTCAAATAAGGAGGCATAAGATGCAAAAAGCCTTAAAGATTCAAGATAACGATAATGTAGCAGTGGCTCTGCAAGCCATAGAAAAGGGGACAGAACTAACCTTAGGCCAGCTTACATTGCAGGTAACTGAAGAGATTCCCATGGGACACAAGTTTGCCTTAAGAGATATCCAGGCAGGGGAAGATATTATTAAATATGGATATTCAATTGGTATAGCTACAGAAACCATAAAAGTAGGAGCATGGGTACATACCCATAACACCAAAACAGGATTGGGGGATATACTGGAATATACCTATAACCCTATTGATTTTAATGAAGTAAAAGGAGAAGTCAAATCATCTCTTCCTGAATATTTTAATGGTTTCCGTAGGGAGGATGGTAAGGTTGGAATTCGTAATGAGATATGGATAATACCAACTGTAGGATGTGTCAATGATATTGCCAAAGCTATGGAGAGAAAGGCCAGAGAAAACATGCCTAAAGGAATTGATGAGATAATTGCTTTTGGCCACCCTTACGGATGTTCCCAATTGGGAGATGACCAGCTAAATACCCAAAAGATATTGGCAGGGTTGATTAATCATCCCAATGCAGCAGGAGTTCTTGTACTAGGGCTTGGCTGTGAGAACAATAGTATTGATGAGATGAAGAAGGTAATTGGTGATTATAACCCCAATCGTGTTAAATTCCTAATTTGTCAAGATGCAGAAGATGAGATGGAGCAGGGACAGCAGATACTTCAGGAGCTGGTAGAATATGGTCTGAAATTTAAAAGAGAGCAAATACCTGTTTCGGAACTGATTATTGGATTAAAATGTGGTGGCTCAGATGGATTTTCTGGAATAACTGCCAACCCAACAGTAGGTGCTTTCTCTGATAAGCTTATAGCTAAGGGAGGTACAACGATTTTAACTGAGGTACCTGAGATGTTTGGTGCCGAGCAAATTCTTATGAATCGCTGTGTCAATGAAGATTTATTCCATAAGACTGTTTCTCTGATAAATGATTTTAAACAGTATTATATGGACTATAATCAGCCCATATATGAGAATCCTTCCCCTGGAAATAAAAAAGGAGGCATTACAACCCTAGAAGATAAATCCTTAGGCTGTACTCAAAAGTCAGGTCTTTCACCTGTTACGGGAGTACTACAATATGGCGAACCCGTATCCTCAAAAGGGCTTCAATTGCTCAGTGGCCCAGGAAATGATCTGGTAGCAGCTACAGCTTTAGCAGCTTCCGGTGCCCATATTGTATTATTTACCACTGGAAGGGGAACACCCTTTGGTGCACCAGTACCTACAATTAAAATCTCCAGTAATACTCCTTTGGCTGAAAAGAAAAAGGGCTGGATAGATTTTGATGCAGGCCGAATGCTGGCTGGAGTATCCTTAGATCAAATATCTGATGAACTTTACCAGCTTGTTATAGACACTGCCTCTGGTTTTAAGATTAAAGCCGAAGAAAATGGATATCATGATCTAGCTATTTTTAAACAAGGGGTTACTCTTTAAATAAAGTTGCTTGATACTGTAATAAGCTGATGAATAATAATATATATTTAACAGCAAAAACAGGATCAAGCACCTTTTATTATATTTCGGCATAATATTTTTTATTTAACTATTATTAAAGGCTTGCTTATGATAGACTACTATTACTATAATACTCCAGTTATTATTTATTTTATAGATAATTTTATCTGAATTTAACTTAGAAAGGATGAGTTTAAATGTATCAACTTCCCTATGTAACTCCTGAGAAGGTAGGGCTACCTTCGGAAGCAGTCCTTCGTTTTATGAAACGGCTAGATAGTTATCAGGTACCTGTCCATAGCGTAATTATTTCCAGATATAATAAAATATGTACTGAAGCTTATTATTCACCATATGAGAATAATACTCTCCATAGAATGTTTTCAATTACAAAAAGCTTTACTTCTATAGCTGTAGGTTTACTAGCTGAGGAAGGACAGATATCCTTAGATGATCCCATAGTTAATTATTTTCAAGATAAAATACCAAATAATCTCCACCCTTGGATAGCTTCTATGACCATAAGGGATATGCTACGGATGGAGACATGCCATAGACAAACAACTTATAAGATAAATCCAGAGAGGGATTGGGTCGGCAGTTTTTTTGATACAGAACCTACCCATCCACCAGGAAGTCTATTTATATATGACACATCCTCTAGCCATACCCTATGTGCCTTGGTGGAAAGATTAACAGGAAAGCCGATGCTAGATTATCTTAGGGATAAATTCCTTGATAATATAGGCTTTAGTAGGGAAGCCTATATTATACCAGATCCTTTTGGGGTATCTATGGGAGGAAGTGGCTTGATGGCAACTCCCATGGATATAATGAAGTTTGGAGTGGCTATTATGAATTCTTTAGAGGATGAGGCTTATAATAAGAGGCAGAATAGAGAAGGGAATATTTCTCAAGGCCTTCTTCCTAGCTTCTTTATAAAAGAAGCTATATCTCATCAAACAGATACCATGGTTAGAGGGGCATTTCAGGAGGAATGTCTAGGTTATGGTTATCAATTTTGGATTACCAGGCATGGCGGTTTTGCAGCTTATGGAATGGGTGGACAACTGATGATTTGCTTACCCAAATATGATCTTATCTGTGTTACCACAGCAGATACCCAAGGAATCCAAGGGGGTAATCAGTTAATCTATAACTGCCTATATGAAGAGATATTAACTTGCCTATCAGATAGTGCCTTGCCAGAAAACTCTACTGCAGTAGCTAAACTTAATGATTATATAAAAAGCCTATCAATTAAACCTATAGAGGGTGGGGGACATTCACCCCTTGTGGAAAAGATCCATGGAAAGCAGTTTAGCCTTAAGAATAATGCAGCTGGATTTGAAAAATTGTCCTTAGAATTTAAGCAGGAGACTAAGGAAGGAAAAGTATTGATTTATAGGGATAAAGAAAATGATAAAGAGATCTTAAAGATACCCTTTGGATTTGGCAAGATGGTAATAAGCCAATTTCCGATTTATAACCAAAGAACTGCTACTTCTGGAGCTTGGTTACAGCCCAATGTTCTATATGTCAAGAGTCACATTATTGATGAATGTATTAGTAGTGTTCACATTCAATTGGTTTTTAATAATGATAATCTTACTGTTTATATGAAGAAGACAGATGAGAGAAGTTTTGGAGAATTCAATGGATTTTTACATGGAGAATTAGATTATCTTAATGGAGAAAAAATATGAGAATCATATGTGCAATAGGTATTAGTATAATTTTGCTTACAGGATGCACCAATGAAATTGATGATAATTTAATACAGGATGATACCAAAGATATAGTAGAAAATAATTTCCAAGATGATAGTAAAATAGAAGAAAAAATAGACAAAGAAACAACTAATAGAATAGAAGATGATACAGTTCAAGAGGATGCTAAAGAAGTAGTAGAAGATATAGATACAGTAGAAGCAACATATAATATGCCTAGTCTTGATATTCCCATACTAAATCCAGAAGGCACAACTATAGAGGAAAGGTATAATCCCCCTGCTGGATACACCAGAATAGAAGTAGCAGAAGATAGTTTTGGACAATTTCTCCGTAGTCAAAAACTAAAACCCTATGGGGAAAAGGTACTTTATTATGACGGCCGGGAAAAAACTAAAAAGAATGTTTATGATAGTGTATTTGATGTGGACATAGGAGATAGGGATTTACATCAATGTGCCGATGCCATTATGTTATTAAGGGCAGAATATCTATATGACCAAGGCCGTTATGATGAAATTCATTTTAACTTTGTCTCAGGATTTAAGGCAGAGTATAGTAAATGGATGGAAGGTTATAGAATCAAAGTAGAAGGAAATAAGGTAAGCTATTATAAGGCAGCAGAGCCATCTAATACCTATGAGAGTTTTAGAAAATATATGAATATAGTATTTGCCTATTCTGGAACACTGTCCCTAGAAAAAGAGCTGAAATCAGTGGATATTAATGACATGGAGATTGGAGATGTGTTTATAGTAGGGGGAAGTCCTGGCCATGCTATTATTGTTGTGGACATGGCTGAAAATGATGAAGGGGATAAAATCTTTATGGTAGCCCAATCCTATATGCCAGCACAAGAGACACAGTTACTGATTAATCCTATGGATCAAGATATAAGCCCTTGGTATAGTTTAAAGGGAATGACTAGACTTAGAACACCAGAATGGGCCTTTGATTTGGATCAGTTAAAGGGTTTTGAATAAGTAAATAGACAGAACTTGGATTAGAATGGGTACTTTAATCCAAGCTCTGTCTTTATATTATAATAAGAAATTCCACCAATGTCTTATTATAATATAAAACACTCTGTGCAGGATAGGCACTGGCGCCATAGGAAGGTATCTGCCTAGATCAGAACGCGCCAGCAAAGTTGCTATGCAAAGCTTGCTATAGTGTTTTGTAAGAGAAATGCTTATAATATTTTATAAACTAGGGATTTTTTAATGGAATCTTCAGTAGATTTTGAATAGGCTTTATCTTTGAAATTATGCTCATTACTGGAAGCCAATTCTTGATCTTTAGCTGATAAGGAATGGTTAGTATCATCCATAAATCTATTAATAATTTCATTCATTCTATTAGTTAGTTTCTCAGTATTAATATTGTAATCTACAAAATTACTATAATTATTTTCTATATTGGATAAGGCAGTGCGAAATTGATTAGCTTTGGAGAAAAAATCTCTTATCATCTGGTTATAAAGCAGTTGACACTGCTCAATATCTGCCCGTAATCTTAAATTGTTTTCATTGACTGATTGGTAATAATCTTTAATTTGTCCATGGACATAGTCAATTACTTCGTTTTGCATCTTTGACATTTCATAATATGCCCTTAAAGATATCTCAGAGGCCAATTTCTGATTTAATATCTGCCTATTTTCCATTATACTTACTTGACTTAATTCTTCTGATGTAATCTGTGCATCCATAAGCTCTTCTTCCAACTGTTGGATTTTATTATGGGCATCTTCCAACTCCCTTGACAAATCATGGGTCTTGTCTAATTCCAGGGTAGCAGCAGTTAATTCTTCAACTTGTGTTCTTAGTTCTCGTTCCAATGCTTCCCTGGCCTCTTTCTCAGTAAGCAGTTGCTCTTTTAGGCTATCTATATAAGAAGTATCAATAGCTTGCTTCTTAAGTTCTGTATTTTCCTTATTTAGAGCTTGGTTTTGACTATTAAGATCCTCAACTTGCTTAGCTAATTCTGCATTTTGCTTTTTGAGGGTTTCTATTTCAGCTTCCAACAAATTAACCTTAGCGCTGGTTGCTTCGCCGTTTTTTATCTGTGTGTTTAATGTGGTTATAGTTGCATTTAAACTTTCATTTTCTTCCCGAAGGGAATTTATCATCATATCCACTTCGGTTTTGTTATAACCAAATAAGCTTTTTTTCATTTTAATAATCCTCCCCATTAAATGAACCAAGACTGAAAGCTATCCGTCCACATCAAAAGAAGTGGGCTTTCCATAATTCCATAATTCTTTGTAAATCATGCAACTATTATTTTATATATAATATCTTAATTATTAATATTTGTCAACCATGGACAAAATAAGTCAAAAATTTCTTATATACATGTTTTAAGTCGAATTTAGGTATAATGTATTATGGTAATTAATACAAAGATATTGTAAAATTAAAGATTATACTTTTATTGACATTATGAAACATGTATATTATAATTGAGATGACATAGAAATTTGTGGGATGTTTAGCAATTAAATGACAGGAGTGAAACGTAATCATGGACAACATCCTGATTGTAGGGGACTATGGTACCTTTGTTAATGAATTGATAAATAAATTTTCAAAGGAAAATTGGCCTATATACATGCTTGTTAATAATAAAAAGAATGCGAAACCATCCCAGGTATTTGAACAATATTCTTTTAGTTATGATAGTAATAGCATAAAAGATATATTAAGCAGTTGCCGTCCAGATGTTATCTTGTTTACAGGTGCCTATGATTCTGCCTATCAATGGGATGATGAAACTGTTATAGATACATCCCTAAATTATATTACAGGTCTTAGTAATTTACTGATGTGTGCTGCATTAGTAGGTATCAGGCATTTTATATATGTGTCTTCAGATCAAGTATATGAAGATGAATATATAGTTGACATTAAAGAAGATATGCCAACTTCACCTAACAGCTATAAGGCCATGGCCATATCCCAGGGAGAGAATTTGGCCATGCATTTTAACCAAACTACCCATACAGAGGTTACAGTTGTTAGGGTAGCAAACTTATATGGTATTCCAAAAGATCGAAGAACTTGTAATGATATTTGCTCTAGGCTGTGTTTGGAAGCCCTAGATACAGGGAGGATTAAAGTTAATGCCAAGAAAATCTTCTCTGCTTTGTATGTCAGGGATGCTGTCGAAGGACTTTTTAAACTAATTAATTCTTCTGAACGGAGCTATCATTTATATCATATATCTTCTATGGAGGAGATATCTGAAGAACAGCTAGCCAGATTGATACAAGAAGTAGCCCCTAGGCAGGTGGATATAATCGATAGAACCATTGGACTTAAATCTAGGAAGATTTTATCCAATGAAAGATTTTGTAGTGAATTTCCTTTTGAGATAAAAAACCAGTATAAGGACATAATTCGTCAACTTATTACTTATATGAATGGTCATAAGAGTTTATTCTTTGGCAAGAAAAAGTATATAGAAAATGATTTTAGGAGACGGATACATGGAATATTTATAAGGATTGTTCCCTTTGTAGAAAGCCTTATATTTTTTATTCCTTTTTTTATTATAAATAACTATGCAGAGACTAGTCCTTATCTTGAGGGGATTAATTTTTATATACTATATGTTTTGCTATTTGCAGTTGTTCATGGTAGACAGCAGGCTATTTTTACATCTCTCCTAAGTGTTATTGGATATTCATTACAAGAATTGTATACAACTTCAGGTTTTTCCTTGCTAATAGATATTAAGACATATGTTTGGATAGCTAAAATTTTTATGATAGGACTAACAGTAGGTCATCTGAAGGATAAATTCCGAGAGATGGAAGCGGATAAGAATGAGCGAATTGATTTTCTAACGGAGAGGATAGATGACATAAGGTCTATAAACTCCAGTAATATAAAGATAAAAAATTACTTTCAAGATAAAATTATCAGCAGTACAGAAAGTATCGGTAGAATTTACGATATTACATCAAGACTGGATACAGCGGCCAAAGGAGAAGTAATATTTGCGGCTATGGATACCCTTTCAGAAATAATGGGGTCTAAGGATATATCTATATACCTGGTTTCCAATCAGGAGTATTGTAGGCTGGCGGCTGCCTCCAGTGAAAGGGCCCGCTATTTAGGTAAATCCATTAAAATGAATGATTACAAAGTAATATTTGATACCCTTAGAAACAAGCAAATATTTATTAATCGGTCCTTAGATGATGGATTACCTATGATGGCCAGTGCACTATTTGATAACGAAGCTAATATGAAGATTGTTATTCTTTTGTGGGATATTCCCTATGAACAGATGACTCTTTATCAAGCTAATTTGCTTACGGTGGTTGGTTCCCTAATTTATCATGGGGTTGTGAGGGATGCTAATTATTTAGAGGCATTGGCATATCAGCGGTTTGTTCCTGATACAAAAATCCTACAGGAAACAGCTTTTGATGAAATGCTTGATATATATACTAAAGCCAATGAAAAAGGTTATGCAGAGATAAGTGTAATTAATATATCTTGTGAAAGCCATACTATTGAGGAAATGAATGATACAATTATTCCATTACTACGGGACACCGATTATGTAGGCCTTAGGAAGGATGGAAACCTGGCTGTTTTACTAACTAATACCAATGCCAATGAAGCCGTATTTGTAAGAAAGCGTCTGGAAGATAGGAAAATTAAGACTTATGTAAGTAAGGAGAGTTAAAAATTGTATACAAGTGGACTGGGCCCTGCCTTGGTAATATTAGTATTAAATTGGCTGATTTCTCTAATAATTTTTGTAGGGGCTTTTTTTCAAAAGAAAGAAGGGCGTAGTACTATATTTATCTTGTCTTGGTTTATATTCATTGTACCACTGGTAGGACTTATTTATATTTTATCCAGTCATTTCTTAAACTTTTTAAGAAGAAGTAAAAATGTAGACATGAGTGAAGTAAGTTTTAGCCAGGAAAGGGAAAAGCTTATATTACCTCCTGACAGTGAGACAGAGATGAATTACGTTCCAATTGAGGATGCCATGGCAGTATCGGATACATCTAGTCTAAGAAGACTGGTTCTTGATACATTAAGGAATAATGCAAGAAAAACCATATCCTATATTAGAGTGGCTATGAACAGCAAGGATACTGAAGTCTCCCATTATGCAGCCTCAATAATAATGGATGCATTATCTGAATGTAGATCCACCACCCAGAACATGATTGAGCAAATGCAGAAAAACCCAGAGGATGTAGATATGAATTTGCTGGTGTTTGAGTACATTTACGATATTCTTTGCTTAAAAATAATGAATGATATAGAACAAAGATCGTATATATATATATTGGATAATGTGGCAGAGAATTTATTTGCCAACAATTTGTGGTATATGACAGCTACCCATTATCTATGGTTAACAGATATGTTTTTATCTATCAAAGACTATGAGATGGCAGATAAATGGGTTAAAAGAGCTGGTATATATAGGTCCCAGATGCTGGATACCTATAAGGCGAACTTACATTTTTATTTTGAGCAAAAAAACTACAGTGCCTTCTTTGAATGTCTGAATGAATTAAGAAATACGGATATTGTGGTGGATGAGGAGATATTAAATCTTTTCAGACTATATAAGACTGTAAATTAATTAAAATATCCCATGAAAGAATGATAAGGAAGTATGATCTCAAAAAGAAATTATTTTACAATAGTAATTTTAATAATGATGATATTTGTTATGTTCATGTTTGTCGGAGTGTCATCAAATATCTTATATGATGCTTCTACCAATAAACAAGCTAATAGTAGCTTTAATTTTAACTACAGTAATACAATAACGGCTAATTCTTTAAATTTAGATTTAGAGGAAAAAAGCTCTGCTGCCACTGGCAGATTAGTCTTAAATCCCGAGAAGAAAACCCATGTGGCTATTATATCAGAGGATATTAATGATATAAGCACTAAGCTTTTGATAGAGTGGTGTGTCTACAATAAATTCATGTATAGGCTTTATGACATCCTAAAAGATACTACTGAGATGGCTGTTTATGATGTGATAATCTTTGGCGATTATCCCATTGGAACTGATGAGACTAAGCTACTATCTGAGTATGCCAATTTAAGTACAACTATTATTTTCACTAAACTTCCAACTTATGAGCAGATTGCTTCTGACAGGGATTTGGCAGATTTTCTTGGTATTCAAAGGGCAGTCAAGGAAAATGTTAGGGCAGATGGTATTAAGATTTTCTCGGATTTTATGATTAGCAGGGAAAGGATATACTCCCAGGGGGATTATTATGGATATGAAGACGATACCGCTATAACTGTACCCTATTATGAGCTTAGGCCTGGCTATGAGGTATATGCCGTAGGTATACTGGATGATCAGGAAGAGCTTGGAATAGAACATAGGCACCTACCACCCCTTTTATGGAGAACTTTTACTGGGCAGTCCTTTATATTTGCTATAAACAGTGAGGTTTTTAATGGTATGTCCTTACTAGGTGTCCTAACTGCTTTTATGGCCCATCAAGATAAGCATTATATTTATCCTATAGTCAATGCCCAAACCATATCCTTAGTTAACTATCCTTATTTATCCGATGAAAACTATGGAACCATGGCAGAATTATATAGCCGAAGTTCTGAAGCATTAAGTAGGGATATTTTATGGCCCAATATCGTTCAAGTATTGAAAAATTATGGCGGTTCCAATAGCTTTTTTGCATCACCACAGCTAGACTATCAGGATGATATAGGTTCTAAAAGTGATTATTTTGCATTTTACCTAAGGGAAATTCATAAATTATCTGGTAGTTTAGGCTTGTCATTAGGACAAGTATCTGATAATAGTCTTACTAATATTTTAGAGGAAAATAATATATTTTTTGAAACAATTAGGCCTCAATACGATTTTACAGCTTTGTTTGCAGCAGACTTTAGCAATGAAGAAGTAGAGGAGGCTTTGAACCATAAGCTTTTAAAGAATATCAGCCTAGTTATGTCGGATTATAAAAAGGGAGATGCCTTAATTACTTTTATACAAGATGATGTCTTGTCGGTGAAGTTTAATCTGGATGGTTCAAGGCATGAAACTTTAGATGATATACAGATGATAGCTATTGAAAATGCTCTTGGTATGGCTAATATGAAGCTGGATATTGGTCCTGTAATCTATCCTAAGTATCGTTATGATCAGTGGAACAATTTAAGTTTAATATGGTCTAAACAAAAGACCTACTATAAAGACTTTACCAAGCTAGACGTGGTCAATATATATGAGTTGGAAGATCGGATAAGACGCTTTCTGGCTTTAGATTTTATTTATGAATGCGATAATAGCATAATTAGCCTTGATATAGATTATTTTGATAAGGAAGCTTATTTTATTCTGAATACCCATAATAGTATCATTGATTATATAGAAAATGGAGAAGCAATAGAAATTAGGGACAAGGTCTATTTGATTACAGCAAGGGCTTCCCATCTTAGTATTCATTTGTTAGAGGATCATGTACTAGGAAAGCCTAACAATAATAGATTGCTTCCATTGATACCAACTAATTAGCATAAATTAGTGGATGGAGGAAATATGAAAGTATGTATAATTGCGGAAGGATGTTATCCATATGTGGTCGGCGGTGTATCCAGCTGGATACATAGTATGATTAAATTATTTCCCAATATAGAATTTAATCTTATTACAATTATAGCTGACCGAAATTTAAGCGGAAAGTTCTCCTACCAATTACCAAATAATTTAACTGAAATCCATGAGGTATATCTGCAGGATGTGGATTGGGCTGGCAGGCATAGATTAAGGAAAAAATCAGTGCGGCTTAATAAAAAGGAGTTTGAAGCCTTGCGGAGTCTAATAATTGGTGAAGATATTGACTGGATTACTGTATTTAACACTTTTAGTCGCAAGAATATTTCCATTAACAATCTATTGATGAGTCCAGATTTTTTAAATATAACTAAAGAGTTCTACTCACTAAGATATTCAGATATAACATTTTCGGATTTTTTATGGACCATGCGCTCAATATATCTGCCTCTCTTTTTTGCATTAAAGTATAATCCACCCAAGGCAGACATATATCACTCTGTGTCAACAGGATATGCAGGCATTATCGGTAGTAAAGCCTTGGCCATGTATCCCAATTCAAGACTACTTATAAGTGAACATGGCATCTATACCCGTGAAAGGGAAGAAGAGATTATTAAGGCTAAGTGGGTGCTAGGAATATATAAGTCCATATGGATTAAGCAGTTCCACAAGATGTCTAAGTGTGCTTACCATTATGCAGACTTAGTAACATCACTTTTTGAACAGGCCAGATCCCTTCAAATTGAACTAGGATGCTCCAGGGAGAAAGCAATAATTACCCCCAATGGAATTGATGCCAGAAGGTTTATGGATATAGCTACAAAAGATCCAGAGGATTGGCATATTAATGTGGGAGCCGTAGTTAGGATTACGCCTATCAAAGATATAAAGACTATGATAAATGGTTTTTATTATGCCCATAAAAAGCAACCAAAACTGAAACTTTGGATTATGGGCCCAGATGATGAAGATCCGGAGTATGCCATGGAGTGCCGCGAACTGGTGAAATCCATAGGGGCTACTAATATTGTATTTACTGGAAGTATTCGAACTATAGATTATATAGGAAAAATGGACATGACCATTCTTACCAGTATCAGTGAAGGTCAGCCCCTTACAATACTGGAGAGTTTTGCTGCTAAAAAGCCCTGTATAGCTACCAATGTGGGAAATTGTCATGGGCTTATAAACGGAGAGGGGGATTATTTCGGGGAAGCAGGAATTGTGGTTCCAGTGATGAATATATCTGAGGTTACTCGGGCCATATTAAAACTGGCCAATAATCCGTCATTGGCTAAAAGGATGGGAATGAATGGGTATAAGCGTCTTATGGCCAAATATAGAATCGAGCATATGGAAGAACAATACAAGAAAATCTATAAAATTCTTGCCAATATGAGTGGGATTCCATATAAGGAGGAAGCCTTTAAACTTACCAAGTAAGATATGTGAGGAGGTGTATTAATATATGGCTGGTATAGGTATTCAGCTTAATCGTATTTTTAATAAGCATACATTAATATCATCCCTTTATGGTATCGGATTTAGTTTTGTATTTACCATTGCCCCTATGTTGATTGTTATCTTATGTATTATGGCTATGTTTGTTGTACTAGGATTTAATGAAGTAGGATACTTAGAAAGAGAAGTTTTTTCCAGCAGTATCTTATACATTTTTATATTTTCTTTTTTAATAACATCACCCTTTAACACAGTGCTTTCAAAATATCAGACCGATAGGATCTATGAAAAACGGTATGAGGATATAAGGCCTTGTATATATGTTGGAACCATAACAATTTTAACCTTAGCCTCCTTTGTAGCCATACCTTTTTATATTTACGCTATAGTAGTAGGCCGAATGGCTGTGTATTATGTATTTACCTCTTATATGTGTTTTTTGGGACTAACGCTTACCTTTTCCACAATGATATATAACTCCATACTTAAACAGTATAAGAAGCTTACTCTTTATTTTATATATGGTATGTTAGTAACATTTATCTTGTCCCTTATCTTTCGATTTGTCTTTAACTTATCTATTTCCTACAGCATGTTACTGGCCTTAACTATTGGCTTTATCGTAATTGCTGTACTAGAGCTGGCCAACGTACTAAGTTATTTTTCTAATAACAGTCGTAGATATAGGGAGGTGCTACATTATTATCGGCTTTATTGGAAGCTAATTGCCGCTAATTTCCTATATACCCTGGGACTATTTATACACAATTTCGTATATTGGGCTCAGCCCTGGCATCTGCTTGTCCATGATACTTATATAAGTAATCAAGCCTATGATATGGCATCATTTCTTGCCATGATTACCAATATATCAGCCAGTATATTGTTTATAACCAAGGTAGAGATGCATTTCCATGATAGATATAAGGATTATACGGAAGCTGTAATAGGAGGTAAATTAGACAGTATTGAGAAGGCTAAAAATAGAATGTTTAGGGGCCTATCGTCCCAGATAATGTCCCTGGCCCATGTTCAGTTTATTATTTCAGTGATTATTTTTCTGCTGGCCATTATTATTTTACCCATAATAGGCTTTTCTGGTTTGATAATGGAGATATATCCGCAACTGGCAGTGGGGTATTTTATATCTTTTTTAATGTATTCGGAACTATTATTCTTATATTATTTTGATGATTTAAATGGGGCTTTTATCAATGGTCTTATTTATACAGGAGTTTCTTTAATAGGTTCTATTATAGCAAGCAAACTACCTGCCATATGGTACGGGGCAGGATTTACAGTGGCATCCTTTTTAGCTTTTACATGTTCCTATTTTAGACTGCGCTGGATTGAGAGAAATTTAGACAAGCACGTTTTCTGCAGGGGAAGGGTCTTAAAAGAGATTCGTGATAATATGCCTGAAGCTGATGTATACAATGTTTATAAAGGGAAAAAACCAGAAGGATTCTACAAGCTTAGTTCTTGAATGTTTATTAAGCAGAAGTAAATAAAGTGCCTA
>JAAYPX010000089.1 GCA_012519565.1 Clostridiales bacterium
CTTCAGCAGTAGATAAGGTAAATCTATCTATTAACTCCTTTAAATCTATACCACTTAAATCTATATAATCTGAAATCCATTTCATTGATATTAACATTGTTTAACCTCCTATTGACATTCTTTGTCCGGCTTATGCTCTATTATTCAGCTAAATAATAAGATACCCTATTTTATAAACTGTTTTAACTGCTTGATATTACCACTGTTGAACAGACGAATATCCTTGATATTATATTTCATCATAGCAAGTCTTGTAAGTCCAAGACCAAAGGCGAAACCAGTATATTTATCAGGGTCAATACCACCCATACTAAGAACATTGGGATGGATCATACCACAAGGTAATAGTTCTAACCATCCTGAATGTTTACAGGTTGGACAACCAGATCCACCACAGATTTCACAGTTAATATCCAGCTCAAATCCTGGCTCAACAAATGGGAAGAAACCAGGTCTTAGACGAACCTTTACATCCCTTTCAAATACTTCAGTTAAAAGAACCTTCATAAAATATATAAGATTAGATATGGAAATATCCTCACCAATCATCATTCCTTCCAACTGGAAGAAAGTATTCTCATGGCTGGCATCTAAATTCTCATTACGGAAACATCTACCTGGGAATAACACCTTAAGAGACTCCCCTGGCTTTGGTGCTCCATATTTTTTCATAATTGTATTTTGTGCAGCAGAGGTATGGGTTTTTAATATTTGGCCATTTTCCAAATAATAAGTATCTTGCATATCCCTTGCTGGATGATTCTCAGGAATGTTAACTGCTTCAAAGTTATTATATTCTGTCTGTATTTCCAAACCATCTTCTATGATAAAGCCCATGGTTTTGAATTTATCTTCTATTTGCTTTTGAACTATGGTAATTGGATGTAAGGTTCCTATCTCTTTAATAGATGGGATGGAATAATCATAGCGCTCAGATTTTTCTATTTCCCTTTGATATTCTTTCTCTTCAAGTACTTTTTGATAATCAACAATGGCTTTCTCAATGTAGCTCTTAAGTTGATTAATCTTCATACCTGCATTTTTCTTCTCTTCACCACTTAAGTTACGTAGATTTTTCAACTCCTCAGTAACTAAACCTTTTTTACCAAGGAATTCAACTCTGACCTTTTCCAATTCATCATTGGAGTTAACATCATTTAATTCTTCTTCAAATTTCAACTTTAAATTCTCAAGTTTTTCAAACATAATATACCTCCATTCACAATTAAAAAGAGTTCCCATCTTTTTCAAATTAAAAAATCATAGAAAGAGTTTCGCTTGCGAAACTTTCGCGCTGAGCGCCTTCTGCCGTAGGCAGAAATCTTCATATGGCGCGAGTGCGCATCCCGCCTGTAAGACTTTTTTATTGTATAGGAAATACGAAGGATTTTCCTATACAATAAAAAAAGCCTCCATCCCCTAGGGACGAAAGCATCGTGGTACCACCCAAATTCAAGCTTATCAAATAAGCTCCTCATCAGTTTATAACGGAACAATCCGGCCTTCCTTCTACTACGGTAAATCCCCATAGTATCTTAAAGGCAACTCCAGTGCCGAACTTCGGTCTATATATGAACCCCGAATGTGCTTCCAGCCGCTGACACATTCTCTCTGGTGGGAATATATCTCCTACTAATTCACTTTCATTGTTTTTAGCTTATATTTCATTCTTTATATTAATTGTATATACTAATTCATTAGCATTTTATCATATCTTAAATTACATTTCCCCTAATGTCAAGGGTTTTTAACATGTCTCACTTATATTTCTCAGCTACTTGCCTAACTCTTCAATAAAAAAGAGCTACACAAAGCTAACCAAAAGGCCGAGCTTGTGTTCTTATACCGGTGTGTGAGCATATACCTATATACTGGCTTCAACACTGCGACAGCCAAGTGCACTATTAATGAATCAGCATCCCATCCCCAAAACTAAAGAAGCGATATTTTTCCTTAACTGCTTCATTGTAAGCCGCCATAATATAGTCTTTGCCTGCCAGGGCTGAAACCAACATTAAAAGGGTTGATTCAGGTAAATGGAAATTGGTAATCAGGGCATCCAAGGCCTTAAACTTATATCCAGGATATATAAATATAGAGGTTTCCCCGCTTCCAGCATGGATTATTCCATTTTCATCTGAAGCAGATTCAATTGTTCTGCAACTGGTAGTACCGACACAGATAATTCTACCGCCATTTTTCTTAGCCTCGTTGATTTTCTCTGCCTCTTCCTTACTTACCTGATAAAACTCTGAGTGCATATGATGCTCCAATATATTATCTACCTTGACGGGCCTAAAAGTACCAAGCCCTACATGGAGGGTTACATTGGCTATTATTATTCCCTTTGCTTCAATCTCTTCAAGAAGTGACTTAGTAAAATGAAGTCCCGCAGTCGGTGCTGCTGCCGAACCCTCATATTTAGCATAGACTGTCTGATATCTACTTTTATCTTTTAGCTCATGGGTGATATAAGGAGGTAGGGGCATCTGTCCTAATTGGTCCAGAATCTCCTCGAATATCCCTTGATAAGTAAATTTAACTAGACGGTTTCCCTCTTCAATTACATCTATAATTTCTCCAACCATTAAATTATTGCCAAAACTTATCTTAGTTCCCGGTTTAGCTTTCTTTCCTGGTTTAACAAGAGTCTCCCAGATATCGTTCTCCCTTCTCTTTAATAACAGTAGTTCAATTCTGGCACCATGCCTTTCTTCCTCTAAACCTTCGTATCCTAACTTATTAATTTTCTCACCTATAAGTCTGGCAGGTATTACCTTGGTATTATTTAAGACAAGACAATCCCCTTTATTTAAGTATTGAATTATATCCTTAAATATCTTATGTTCTATTACACCAGTTTGCTTGTTAAGTACCATCAGCCTGGATCCTGAACGGTCCTCTAGGGGGTCCTGGGCTATTAACTCTTCTGGCAAATCATAATAAAAATCTTGTGTTCTCATAATGTCATACCTTTCTATTGCAGTAAAATCAAAAGGCAGATTATAACTACTAAGGTGCATAAGTATTATCCAATACCCATGCACCCATTGGAGATATCTCTAATTGCCTTTAATTAGAATAATAAATCTGATTTCTTTTTAAGTAATGTTGCTCCATTTACGATCATGAAAACTCCAGTCAATATTCCTGATATGATTAACACTATTCCAAGAACAAGGTTCCAAACTCCGACAGATTTCATGGTCTTATAGACTTTCTCCATCATATTATTCTTCCTCCTTTTACTGCAATTAGCTTACACCATATTGTTTGTAATATTCATCTATAGCAGTTTTCAATGAATCATCTATAACTATTCTTCCTTTGTAGGGCTTGTTGTATAAATGCTCTACTACTTCTTCCATTGTAACTATGGATGTGGTTATCATATTATAACTTTCTTTTATTTCAGTTAAAGCACTCTTGGTTCCTTTGCCTCTCTCCATACGATCTACAGAAACCACTAAACCTAATACCTCTACATTTCCCTGAGCTTTTATTATAGGCATAGTTTCCTCAATGGAGGTGCCAGCAGTAGTAACATCCTCGATTATAACAAGACGGTCTCCATCATCAATAGGTGAGCCTAGGAGTATACCAGTGTCACCATGATCCTTAATCTCTTTGCGGTTGGAACAATACTTTATATCAGTTTCATATAATTCACTAATAGCCATGGAAGTAGCTACGCTTAAAGGTATACCTTTATATGCTGGTCCAAAAAGCACATCAAAATCAAGTCCAATCTTTTCATTAATTGCTTTAGCATAATAACTTCCTAACTTTCTTAGCTGGGCTCCAGTTCTATACAAACCTGTGTTAATAAAAAACGGAGTCTTTCTTCCACTTTTAGTAGTGAAATCACCAAACTTTAGAACACCACAATCTACCATAAATTCTATAAATTCCTTTTTATATTGTTCCATAATAACCATACCTTTCTTCAAATAGTATAACACATTTATTAATAATATAAACTATTTTACGCAACCTATTAGTTGATTAATGTCTTCTACTCCATATTGTTTCATATATGCCTCTATACCCTCTAAAACATCCAGTGTTGCCCTGGGATTAATAAAATTGGCTGTACCTACCGCCACCATTGTAGCCCCAGCCATAATGAATTCTAAGGCATCTTCTCCCTTCATAATCCCGCCCATACCGATTATCGGTAATTGTACAGCATTGGCCACTTGATGAACCATACGAACCGCAATGGGCTTAATGGCAGGACCTGACAAGCCACCAGTCCTATTGCCTAATAAAAATGTCCTTCTATGGATATCTATCTTCGTTCCAGTCAATGTATTAATCAAAGATAATCCATCAGCCCCTCCAGCTTCTGCAGCTCTTGCAGTTTCTGTAATATCAGTTACATTGGGACTCAGTTTCATAATAATGGGCTGTTTTGCCCTCCTTTTTAGCTCTGTGGTAATATTCTCTACAGATTTAGGATTTTGTCCAAAGGCTATCCCGCCTTCCTTTACATTGGGGCAGGATATATTAATTTCCAGCATATCCACATCGCAATCAGCCAGCCGTTCAACTACATCACAATAATCTTCTATGGTCCTACCACATACATTGACAATAATCTTAGTATCATACTGTCTTAAAAATGGTATATCCCGTTCTATAAAAACTTCCATTCCTGGATTCTGTAATCCAATGGCATTAAGCATCCCACTGGCAGTTTCTGCAACCCTTGGTGTTGGATTTCCAAGCCATGGATGATTGGAAACCCCCTTAGTGGTTACAGCACCCAACTTGGACAAATCCACATATTCTGAATATTCCATACCAGAACCAAATGTTCCTGATGCCGTTGTTATGGGATTATTAAATTCAATTCCTGCTATTTTCACCTTAAGCTTCATAGTTCCACCTCTTCCCCGTAGAAAACAGGGCCATCTTTACATACCCTTTTATTATTTATCTTGGTATGGTGATCCTTCTCCTTGGATTTACATACACATCCCAAACAAGCCCCCACACCACAGGCCATTCTCTCTTCCATGGATATCTGAGTCCTTATACCATGTTCCTTGGCATAGTCTTTGATACCTTTTAACATTGGTGTTGGTCCACAGGCATATATTATATCAGCCTCAAGATTATTACTTCTAACTGCATCTATTACATTCCCCTTAGTACCAACACTTCCATCTTCCGTTGCTATATAAACATCACCATAGTTTTTAAACTCCTCTGCTAAGAAGGTGTCACTATCCCTGTAACCCAGAACTATATGTTTTTCACAGGTTAATTGTTTCGCAAGTTCTAGCATGGGTGGTATTCCTATACCCCCACCAATTAATATTGCCTTATTTCCTTCTAAGGTAAACCCATTCCCCAGTGGGCCCATTATATCAATGCTATCGTTTTTATTAAGTTGTGAAAACTCCTCTGTGCCAGCTCCCACAACCCTATAAACTAAACGTATCATAGCTCTATCTTTATTTATTTCACATATACTAATCGGTCTTGGAAGTAATCGACTTTCATTATTACAAAAGAGAGAAATAAATTGACCAGCCTTCACCTGATTAATAATATCAGGCACCTTAAGCCACATACTAAAGACATTATTGCCTATCTGAATATTTTCCTCGATATTTACCTTTCTTCTTTGTGTTATTGTCATTCTTATCTCCATTTCTACCCAAATTTGCTATCCGCTTCTATATGTATCAATATAAATAATATCATTTATAATGTCAATTTAAAATACTAATAATTTTTATTCTATAAACTAATAATAATCCCGCTTCTATATGCGTAATAAACATTGCTCTCTTGTTACATAAAAAAATGAAAAGCTTATAAGTTATTCATTTAACTTTTTCAAAGTATACTCTTGTGTAGGTATATTTTATTTATTTTAGTGGAATAAATAGGGTAAGGACCTCCTTATTCTTAATCTTGCCCATTTAAATTATAAATCGAATTCATCAAATATAGATTACTTTTTACAGAATTCTTGACACTAAAAATCCATTATGTTATATTTACCAACAGGGCCTTTTATTACTAGTTGATAATAATCGGCAAAAATGTTACTTTAAATCTATTAATTTGAGAGGACAAAGAAATGGCACAGAATAACCCTTTAGTTACAATTAAGATGAAAAGTGGCGATCAAATAAAAATTGAATTATATCCTGAGATCGCTCCCAATACGGTTAACAACTTTATTTCCCTTATAAAAAGAGGTTTTTATGACGGCTTGATTTTTCACAGAGTTATCCGTGGCTTTATGATCCAAGGAGGAGACCCTGAAGGAAATGGTATGGGTGGTCCTGGTTACTCCATCAAAGGCGAGTTTACCTACAATGGTTTTGATAACCCACTGAAACATACTCCAGGGGTAATCTCAATGGCAAGATCCCAAAGACCTGATTCTGCTGGTTCCCAATTCTTTATCATGCATAAGGAGTCCCCTCACTTAGATGGTTCCTATGCTGCTTTTGGTAAAGTTATTGAAGGAATGGATGTTGTTAATAAAATCGCAGAAACAGAGACAGATTATTCAGATAAGCCTTTAGAACCTCAAGTAATGGATCAGGTTACAGTAGACACTTTTGGACTTGAATATCCAGAACCAGAAACATGTTAATAGACTCCATGGACTAATATTAATTACTTCTTTTATCATAATTACACTACTATATTTAATAACCGGAAGAATCCCCCTTAGGAAATTCTTCCGGTTATTAAATTATTCTTAACTTCTTATTTGCTTGCTAAGGCACGGTTAATATCATCTCTCATATCGATAACAGCTTGCCTAGATGCATCAGCATAGGCTTCTTGGCCATATTTTTCATATTTTTTAGCTTTATAAGCTGCAATTATCCCCCTTGAAGAGTTAACAATTGCTCCTAAACCATCTTCATTGAAGTAATGAAGCAAATCCTCTGCTTTACCCCCTTGGGCACCGTATCCAGGGACTAGAATGTAGGTTTTGGGCATTAATTTTCTCAGTACTTTACCTATCTCTGGATAAGTTGCTCCTACAACAGCACCGATATAACTATACTTGTCACCCATATGAAGTTCACCCCATTGAGCAACTTTTTGTCCTACCAGTTCGTAAAGAGGTTTACCATCTATCTGCTGATCTTGGAATTCACCGCTGGATGGATTGGATGTCTTTACCAAGATAAATAAGCCTTTGTTCTCTTCCTTACATACATCAATAAAAGGTCTTATTCCATCAGAGCCTAGATAAGGATTGACTGTTGCAAAATCCTCATCAAAGCCCCTATACTCCTTACCTCCAAGTACAACCTTACCCAGGTGTCCGGTAGCATAAGCTGCTGAGGTAGAACCAATATCTCCCCGCTTTATATCACCAATAACCACTAGGTCCTTTTCCTTACAATAGTCTACAGTCTTTTTATATGCCCTAATCCCTTCAACTCCAAACTGTTCATACATTGCTATTTGAGGTTTTACTGCTGGAATAAGATCATATATGGCATCTATAATCCCCTTATTAAAGAGCCAGATAGCCTCTGCTGCTCCTTCAAGATTCTCACCCTTTTCCTCAAATGCTTTCTTAAGGATATGTTCGGGTACATAGTCAAGCATGGGATCTAAGCCCACTACTATAGGTGCACTATTTTGCTCAATTTTCTGGATTAACTTCTGGATCATCATCTTCCTCCACTTATGTTTTTTATCTATGGGTTTACAGTTTATATCGATTACTTATTATATCGATAAACCGTTTTTCCTCCTACCAAGGTCTCAATCACTCTACCAGTAACTTTTCTTCCATGGAAAGGTGTATTCTTACCTTTAGATATAAATGTTTCTTTGTCAATTAAGTATTCATCATCCAGGTCCACAATAATTAGATCAGCTATCTTGCCAATATCAAGACAACCTCGGTCTATACCTAATATTTTTGCAGGATTCACACTTAATTTCTCAACCATCTGCCCCAGGGTCAGGTATCCAGCTTTAACCAGCTCTGTATATGTCAATGCAAGGGCAGTTTCCAATCCCACGATGCCAAAAGGAGCTTCCATAAATGACTTTTTCTTCTCCTCCTGAGAATGGGGAGCGTGGTCCGTAGCTATCACATCAATAATACCAGTACATAATGCCTCTTTTAAGGCGTCAACATCCTCCTGCCTTCTAAGGGGAGGGTTCATTTTATAATCACTATCATCCCCTGGAATATCCTCATCTGTTAATATAAAATGATGGGGACATATTTCTCCTGTTACAGGCAAGCCCTCTTCTTTAGCAAATTTGATTAATTTTGCACTATCCTTAGTAGAGCAATGGCAAATATGAAGCTTAACCCCTGTTTCTTTAGCAAGTATAATATCCCTGGCCACTATAATATCTTCAACAGCGTTACTGATTCCCGGAAGTTTTAATCTGTCTGCACTGGCTCCTGAATTAATCACTCCTGGGCCAACCAGTTCCTTATCTTCACAATGGGCAAAAACGGGTATCCCACATTCTCTAGCTCTCTTCATAGCTTCAGCATATAGGGCTGTTCCCATCACTGATTTACCATCTTCACTAATCCCCACCGCACCAGCACTGGCCATACCAAAGATATCTGCAAGTTCATCACCCTTTTGTCCCATGGTAATAGCTCCTATAGGAAGTACATTACAAGCTGCCTCCTTACGGGCCTTATCTATTACCCACTCTGTCTTTTCCTTGGTGTCAGTTACAGGATTAGTATTGGGCATAGGACAAATAGTTGTAAACCCTCCAGCAACTGCTGCCATGGAGCCAGTTTTTATAGTCTCCTTATACTCATATCCTGGCTCCCTTAGGTGAACATGAAGATCTATAAACCCAGGCATTACATACTTATTAGAGGCATTGATAACCCTTAAATTTATCTGCCCTTCATCAGCCATCTGACTAATCTCCTGCTGAGATATTGGATTATCCACCCTAATAATCTTATCATTCTCTATAAGAATGTCATAATTTCCTTCCCTGCCAGAAGCAGGATCTACAATGTATCCATCTTTAATTAAAGTTAGCTCTTTCATATAATATGGTATCTTAACCCTTCACTCCTTTCCCTATAATATTACCACTTACTTGTATCACTTTCTTAAGATTGCTGCCCTGCTAGATAGTTTATTAATTGCTGGGCTGTACGACCTGACATACCTCCATGGGAAAGCTCCCATTTATTAGCCTCAGCCAAAAGCTCTTCCTCGGGTATTTGTAATCCCTGCTTTTCTGCTAAGCTTTTAACGATTTGGTTATATTCCTTCTTATTAGGGGCTGAAAAGTTTATAGTTATTCCAAATCTTGCCACTAGAGATAATTTCTCCTGCATAGTATCTGATCTATGGAGTTCATCTGTTCTTTCCATATCAGACCGATCACTCCAGGTTTCTCGTATCAGATGTCGCCTATTGGAAGTGGCGTATATTAATACATTTTCAGGCTTAATCTCTAATCCACCTTCGATTACAGCCTTCAAGTATTTATACTCAATCTCAAATTCTTCAAAGGAGAGGTCATCCATATAGATTATAAATTTATAATTACGATTTTTTATCTGAGATATAACTTCCGATAAGTCCTCAAATTGATGCTTATAAATCTCTATAATGCGTAATCCTCTATGATAAAATTCATTTAAGATAGCTTTAACGCAGGTTGATTTACCTGTTCCACTATCACCAAAAAGTAAAACATTATTGGCCTTCCTACCTTCTATAAAGGCCTTAGTATTATCTATTAATTTCTTCTTTTGTAACTCATATCCCACTAAATCAGAAAGTCTAACCTCTAAAGTGTTGGTGATAGGCAAGATGCAAGGTTTACCTTCATTCTGACGGATGCGAAAGGCTTTATTAAGTCCAAACTTTCCAACACCATAATCTCTATAGAAATCAGTAACTATAGTGAATATCTCATTCTCATCCTTAGCTTTAGCTATCTGCTTACTTAACACTCTTACCTTATGGCTGACATTTTTGTTATATCTATTCTCACTTTTGATAATAGCCTTATAAGTGCCTATTATGGAGAAGCAGTTAATATCCAAGGCTTCTTCTAGTGGTTTAAAATCATAATCAAATAGGGCTTTGAAAATCCTAAAATCTCCCTTGGCAAATTGATTAACAGTTCCTTCTTTGGCACCAACTTTCTCACAGGTGATACTAAAGGGATTCTCATTACTGGCCAATATATAAGCTAAGTAATTATGCCATAGATTATCATTAAAGCCATACTGGGTTGATACATCCAGTAGTTTATTAATTATAGAATATATTTTTGATACAATATTCTCCTTGGCAATTTCATTATTCAATATTTCGGTTTTAATAATATCATATTCCTTAATCACATCAGCCAATTGAAGCAATAGAGAATCTTTGCCCAGGTTTTTATATATAACTAATTTTGATATAAGGCGGTACATTGCTTCCCTTCTTCCTATCCAAGACTATAGTAATATGGGGTTGTTGCAAACTGCAACAGCCCCAATTATAAATATCAATCTAAATTACATTCTTTCTGGCGCTTCAATACCCAATAAATCTATACAAGTAAGAAGTATCTCCATAACTAAGGTAATTAAATTAATCCATGAGGCTTGCTTTTTCTTATCTTCTTCGGCTATTATTCTGGTATTGTGATAAAAACCATTAAAGGCATTGGATAGATCATAGATATATTGGCATATTCTATGGGGCGCTGTCTCATTGTATGCATTATAAATTACTTCATGGAATTTTGTTACTTCAAGCATTAAATTGATTTCATGCTCTGAAGTAGCAGGCATGATCTCTTTACTATCTAAGGAATTGTTTAACTCGTGATATTTAGCCAAAATGGATTTAATTCTAACAATGGTATATAAAATATATGGGCCAGTATCTCCTTCAAAGGAAGTAAATCTCTCAAGATCAAATACATAATCCTTAGATACTTGATTAGATAAGTCCCCGTATTTCAAGGCTGCTATACCAACCTTATGGGCTACGTCCCTAGCTTCCTCAGGGGCCATATTTTTATTTTCTATTATCTTATTATAAACTTCTTCAATAACATTTTTAATCAGGTTCTCAAGACGCATTACTCCCCCATCCCTAGTCTTAAAGGGTTTACCGTCTTTTCCATTCATGGTACCAAAGCCAATAAAATCTAATCTAGTATCATCGTTAATTAACTTAGTCTTTCTGGCACAACGGAATACCTGCTCAAAATAAAGTTCCTGTCTCTTATCTGTGATATATATAATACGATCTGGTGAAAACAGTTCCATTCTCTCTACTATTGTAGCCAAATCTGTGGTATTGTATAGGGTTGCGCCATCGGATTTTAATATCATACAAGGGGGGATTTCCTTAGTATCGGTCTCTTCTTTAACATCAACCACTAAGGCCCCATCACTTATTCTTGCATAATTATTATCTTTCATATACTGAACCATATCAGGTATATATGGCTGAGCATCGCTTTCTTTCTTCCATAAATCAAAGGAAACATTTAGAGTTTCATACACTTTCTTAAGGTCAGATACTGACACATCCAGCATATGATTCCATATGGCCACATAACCTCTATGACCATTTTGTAACAAATAGGTGATATTTCTGGCTTCTTCTTTAAATTCCGGATTAACTTTAGAATATTCGCTGGCTTCTGGATAAATCTCCTCCAGTTCTGAAATAGTAAATGGTGCTTCCTTAGGATATTCTCCAGTATAGTTTTCATCAAAGTATACTAAATCCGGGTTTCTCCTCTTAAGCCCAGCTATAACTAGACCCATCTGTAGCCCCCAGTCTCCCAAATGAGCATCTCCAATTACCTTATTACCCATGTAACGAAGTAATCTTTTTATACTCTCTCCAATTACAGCTGAACGCATATGTCCTACATGCAATGGTTTAGCAATATTAGGTCCACCATAGTCAATAATTATTGTTTTAGGATGCTTTTCCTTTTCTAGTCCAAACTCCTCTGACCTTATCATCTCATTTACATGATTCGCAAGAAATTCTTCACTGAGTGTAATGTTTATAAAACCTGGCATAATGGCAGTTATCTCTTTAAACATAGTATCTGCTTGTAACTGCTCTACTACTTCGTTAGCTATTTTAATAGGGGCTGTCTTATATTGTTTTGCTGCAGCTAAAGCCCCATTACATTGATACTGACAAAGATCAGGTCTATTAGACAAGGACACCATTCCATACTTTTCATCATAACCTTTTTGAATAAAAGCATCCTTTACTTTTTCCGATATCAAATCAATTATCGTTCTCATATTTGTCTCCTGTTCTTTTTAATATTTATATTATATTTTTGTGTTTTAATTTTAACATATACTTTACCATAGTTATTTAATATTGTCATCATTTAAGAAAAAATATTTATTGAGCCATTACTAATAAGTTAATAATTAGTGCTATCTTTTTCAATATTTTTGTAGTATTATAATACATATTGTAAACTTTATGCAGAGTATCTGTTTTAAGTAATGTATGGGGTTATTACAACTTAATCGGATTATTTCTCATTTAAATATTTAATATGCCAAGGAAATCTTGTGCTAGGAAAGGAGAAATATCATGTTCTGGCAGTACTTTGGAAATTACTTAGTAGAGCAGAATAAAATTACTGATTTACAATTTAAAGAAGTTTTGTTAAAACAAGTAGAGTCCAATATAAAATTAGGGGATTTAGCAGTTAACGAAAAACTTATGACTTTAAAACAGGCTGAAGAACTCAATAAAATCCAAAAGCAAAAAGATATGCGCTTTGGAGATTTAGCCATAGAGAAGGGATATCTCTTGGAAGAAGAGGTATCATATTTACTTAATAAGCAAAATAATTCTTATCTAAAATTTACCCAAGCTCTTGTGGATCTTGGAATTATGTCTTTAGATGAAATAGAAAGCAACCTAAATGAATTTAAATCTTATTATAATTATTCTGACCATGATTTTGATGCTCTAAAATCTAATAACATCGAAAGAATTATACCTCTTTTTGTGAAAATTGATCATTCTTATAAAGCAGAGTATATTAAACTAATAATCAGAAATATTTTGAGGTTTATTAGCAATGATATACGTATAAGGAATGAATTAA
>JAAYPX010000090.1 GCA_012519565.1 Clostridiales bacterium
ATATAAATGACAGTATGTATAGAGTTTACAGTTAATGTAATCATAAAATGCTATATAAATAAAATAAGTATATTTCCTTTTAATAGTCGTTTTTGCATAGTTTTATTGAAAAAATGAATAGAATTTAGTCCTTAATTACAGATATAATAGGTTTATATTCAATGTAAAATGTACAAAACAACTAAAGTACTCAAGTCAAGACCTAAATTGGAGGAGATTATGATGGAAAACAAAGGGACCAAATATAAGTTTAAAGACAGAATGAAGATTGCAGTGAAAAGGGACTGGCAATTATATATTATGTTGTTATTACCTCTGTTATTGGTTTTTATATTTAACTATGCGGCCTATCCAGGTCTGCGAATGGTTTTCATGGATTATAAACCTGCGAAGGGATATGATGGCAGTGAGTGGGTGGGATTTGAAACATTTCAAAAGATCTTTAAGGATGTTGATTTTAGACGGTCGCTCCGCAATTCCATTGTATTCAATCTACTGGATCTTTTGGTTAGTTTCCCTGTACCAATTGTTCTTGCCTTAATTCTTAATGAAATAAGATTTCCTAGATTTAAAAAAGTTACTCAGACAATTTTATATTTGCCTCATTTTCTATCCTGGGTAATTATAGGAAGTGTTGCATATGCAATCTTTAGACCTAACTCAGGTGTGGTTAATATAGTACTACAGAATATGGGCCTAATTGATCAAGGAATTCCCTTCCTTACAGAAAAGTGGCACTGGGCTGTATCATACTTGCTTATTAATGTCTGGCAGGGAATGGGATGGGGAACCATTATTTATCTTGCGGCTATTACCAGTGTAGACGGTGAGCTATATGAAGCGGCTATGATTGATGGTGCTGGCCGTTGGAAGAGAATGTGGCATATTACCCTACCAGGTATTAAAGGGACAATTGTAACCTTATTAATTATGAACTTAGGTCGTGTTATGGGAAGTAACTTTGAACGACTTGATGTATTTGGTAATACACAGGTTAGAGAGTTTCAATACCAATTGGCTATATACATATATGAAAAAGGTCTTGGTGGAGGTAGGTTTAGTATGTCCACAGCAGTTGGTCTCTTTCAGTCACTGGTAGGCCTTATGTTAGTGTTGTTAGCAGATAAGACAGCTAAGAAACTTGGTGAAGACGGATTAATTTAGGAGGAAGATATAATGGAAAAGCAGACAAGAAAAACTAAAAAAATAGATGCAGCATCTGATGTAAGTAGAGCAATAGTTAAATTTAGAATAAGTGATGCTGTTATGATGTTTATACTGGTTATCCTATGTGCAACCTGTATTCTTCCTTTTATACATCTGGCAGCAAAATCCATATCGAATAATAATTATGTACTTGCAAAGCAAATTTTCTTATTGCCCAAAGGTATAACCTTTGATGCATATAGTTCAATATTTAAGGATGGTAGTTTAGTATATTCTATGGGCTATAGCGTTGTTATAACATTAGTTTTTACTGCACTGGGAATGTTAAGTTGTGTCTGTGCAGCATATCCTTTATCAAAGAAGAGACTAGAGGGTAGGAATATATTCACATTTTTATTAATGTTTCCTATGTATTTTGGAGCTGGCCTAATCCCATCTTATCTTCTGTATTATAGATTAAACTTATTAGATACACCTTGGGTACTTATTTTACCTTTAATATATTCGCCTTATAACATGCTTATTATGAAGACTTATTTTCAGTCCAACATACCCATTAGTTTAGAAGAGTCAGCATTTTTAGATGGTGCCACGAATTTTCAGATCTTGTTTAAAATTGCTCTGCCACTATCTAAACCGATTTTAGCAACTATATCCTTGTTCTATGCTGTAGGCCGTTGGAATTCTTATGCTGATAATAAGTATTTCATTAGGACTGATCAACTAAAACTAATTCAATATAAACTGTATCAGATGGTATCTTCCGCAACTGAAGCACAGACAATATCCTTGTCTGAAGCAGCAAATGTAACTAGTACACCAGAGGTTCTACAGGCTGCTGCTATTATGTTTGTAACCATACCAATTATCTGTGTCTATCCATCTTTACAAAAGTATTTTGTTAAAGGTGTTATGATTGGGGCTATAAAGGGTTAAAGATATATATTGGGAAGATAACTATACATATATACGATAAATACTGTATACAGCTTCTTGCTGGGCATACAGATTTATATAATAAAAAAGGAGGAGTAAGAATGAAGAAAATTAACAAGTTGATTGCTTTAGTGCTGGCAGTTGTTATGATTTGTGGGGCTTTAGCTGCATGTGGTAAAAAATCAAATGACGACCAAAGTGCAGATAGCAAAAATGCATCAACACCAAAGCCAACCCAAGCAGCTAAGACTGATAATGGGGAGAAAAAGGAAGAAGATACAACTGTTGAACCTGGAATTGATGGATGGAAAGCCTTTGACAAGACTGTTAAGTTAAGGGTACCTGTTTATGACAGGGGTGTTGAAGGTGTGCCCAACGTAAGCGATAACTACTGGACAAAATGGATACAGGAAAACTTTGGAGATAAGTATAATGTTACAGTGGAGTTTGTACCTATTACTCGTACTGATGTTATGACAGATTATGCGCTACTGGCATCCACACAAGATCTTCCTACATTATTGATGGAATATGATTATCCTAAATTGGCCCAGTGGGCAAATGATGGATATTTAACAACCTTTAATATGGATGATTTTGCCCAGGTAGCACCTACTTACTATAATAGGATGGTAGAAAACAACCAACTTAACTATAGTATAATTAATGATGAAACATATTTTGCCTTAGCATTAAGGCCTTTCTACAACACTGGCTATACTTTCCAGACATTTGTTCGTATGGACTGGTTAAGACAGGTAGGATATGATCATGTACCTGCTAATCGTCAAGAGTTTGTTGATGCTATGACTAAAATTCAAGAGGCAGGCCTATCACAACATCCATTGGGTGGAGCTATGATTACTGGTGTAGGATCAGATCAGAACTATCCTTTTAGAGATTTCCCGCTGGATGAAGAAGAATGGGCAATGAATGGAGATACCAGTTTACCTCAACTGGGAACCGATGCTGCTTATAGGAATCTAAAGAGAATTAATGAAGATTATAACTTAGGTTTCACTAACCCAGAATACTATATTACTGATCCTGAGACCGATAAAGCAGCTTTTATTAATGGTGACACATACCAGTACTCAGCTTACATCTCTGCCAATATGGATTGGTTAAATTCATTCTATGCTAATAATCCTGATGCAGAGCTGGCCATAGCACCAGTTGGTAAAGCTGATCCAGAAGGTGGCACAACACCTGCATATCGTACAGATAATCCATTTGGTATGATTATTGGATTCTCCTCTTTTGCTTCTGAGGATGAAATCAAGGCTGCTTGGATGTATATGGAATGGATGACCCAGGAAGATGTACTATTTACTATGCAATGGGGCTTTGAAGACGAGCACTATACTATTAATTCTGATACTGGACTTCCTGTCTCAGTTCCTGAATATAATGGAGATAAGAAGCAAGGCTTTAATAACAATAAGGACTATTGGTGTGTAACTATAGAATCAAGAAATGCAGGTACTATAGAAGAAATAATAGAAGCATCCTCTCCTAAGGGATTACCACAGGATTTCACACAGGATATAATTAAATTCTATAATGATCGTAAGGCATTAGCTGAGCAGTCATATGGTATCACTGATGTTATATTCTCAGTATCTATTGACGCTGAGAGTGAATACAGAGGCACTCTGCAAGAAAAATATAAAGAATTCCGTGATAAGTTGACTATGTGTAAACCTGAGGAATTTGATGAGCTGTATGAAAAATATACTAAGGAATATATGGATGCTGGTTATCGTGAAGTTAGGGAAGAAAGATTACAAGCATATAAGAATGGTCAATCTACAAGATTGCTGGATAGCCAGAAAAAATAAGCTTAGGTTGAACTTGACCCTGTTTTATAATCTTGTGTAAGGTTATTTAGATTCTCTTATAATAAA
>JAAYPX010000091.1 GCA_012519565.1 Clostridiales bacterium
GGAGCAGATAATTGATCTTGCCTTCAAGAAAAGAGCTCAGCTTATCCTGGCAGCAATTAGTAAGGAAGAAGAGAAACTAAAGATATGTCAAGAAAAGATTAGTAGTTATGATAACAATTTATCTAGTCTAGCTGAGTTTGACCATTTTACTACAGAGAAAAGCTTTACTTTTGATAAAGAGTTAGCTGAATATGCAGATAAGAGCATTCCTGAACTGACTAGTAAGGAGTTAATGGATTTTAGAGGTAGGTTAGTTAGGGATTACCGTTCTTCCCTAAAGGTAGTGGATGAAAGGAAAGAGCAGTTAAGAAAGTGTCTGGAAGAGATACTAGGAAAGGGTATATACGTAGATGAATTCTTCAAAAGGCCTATAGAAACCATGCTAGGTCTGCCAGATCAACCCCAGAGCGTACTAGAACAATTAGCAATTATCTTGGGGTCATATGAAGCCCTATTAGAGCAAATGGAAGTGGATATAGCTATAGTTGAGAAGGAGCAGCAGAAGGTAATTGAGATGTTGCTGGATTATATTGCTGATATACACAAGAATCTTGCTAAGATTGATAGAAACTCATCGATAACAGTCCGAGGTCGTTCTATTAAGATGCTGAAGATAATAATCCCAGAATGGGAAGAATATGAGAGTGTATATAAGTTAAGATTACAAGATTTTGTAGATGAGATAACTAAGAGGGGTCTTCAAAGGCTTGATCAAAATGAGAATATAGAAGAAATGATTGGGGCCTATATAACCACAAAAAATCTTTATGATACAGTGGTAGGTATAGGAAATATTAATATCAAATTATATAAGATAGAAGCTCAGAGGGAATATCCCATCACATGGGCAGAGGTGTCTAAAAACTCAGGTGGAGAAGGTTTTTTATCTGCCTTTGTTGTCCTTTCAAGCTTGCTTTCCTATATGCGCAGAGAAGATACAGACCTCTTCTTTGAAAAAGAGGAAGGTAAGGTCTTGTTGATGGACAATCCCTTTGCCCAAACTAATGCTGCCCATCTATTAAAGCCTTTGATAGAAGTGGCTAAGAAAAATAATACTCAGCTAATCTGTCTGTCTGGCTTAGGTGGAGAATCTATTTATAATAGGTTTGACAATATATATGTTCTAAATCTGGTTAGCTCGGGAATACAGAAAAACATTCAATATGTTAAGGGAGAGCGTATTAAGGGGGAGGACGATATACTTTTTATTCAGCCTGCACAGGTTAAAGTAGAAGCTATGGAGCAAATAGAATTAATGTTTTAAAAGATTGGACCTTACCTTACCAATCAACTGGCAAGGTAAGGATAACTTTATTCTCATAAAAGGGAATAGATTGAAACTGAATATTAACATTACCATAATAGGCTTTTAACCGCTGGTGTATATTATATAGTCCGAAATGTTTCTCTGAGGAACTGTATATGTGGTAGTAGGCAAGAGGATGAAGAATTTAATAATTTTGTGAAAAAATGTATGGATAAAGTTGTAATATATGAAGAAAAGTATTATAAACTATCATGTGAAGATTTTGAATTAAGTTTTATTCCAAGTAGGAATGAAACTCAGTATGTTCAATAAGGAGGTTAAGTAAAGCAATCTTATCTGACAGTTTAAACCCAATAACTATACAAAAATTTCATAAAAACGATTGACTTTACAGTTGTTAAATGGTAATATTCTAACAACATATAATTATATTCAAGATTGTATTATAATTTAATAAAAGAAACCTGTGAGCAAGAGTAGTAAGTTTAATCATTTGTATAAAGAGAGCTGCAGTTGGTGGGAGTGCGGTTACAAAGGTTATACTGAATGGACTTGTGAGGGAAACCCGAAATTAATATAGCCTCTGGCCCATAAGGATGCTTGAGTGAAAAGTACACATTGGTGTACTGATAAAATTAAGAGTAGGCGTTTACGGAGTATCCTCTCCGTTACTAAGTGGGTGTATATGATAGTATACAATAAGTGGCCAATGTCTGCTAAACTAATGTGTATTAGGTTATGTATGACATGGCAATATGGGTGGCACCGCAGAAGTTTAAGCTTTTGTCCCTGTTTTAGGGATAAGGGCTTTTTTTTATTTAATGGGTTTTAGAAATATACTGTATGATGCTGCGACAAGCCCATAAATAAAATTATAAAAATAATAAGGAGTGAAGATATGGGACAGTTTGGAGTATTTGGGGGACAATATATCCCTGAGACACTGATGAATGCAGTGATTGAACTGGAGGAAGCTTACAACAGATTTAAAGATGATCCTGATTTTAAGGCTGAACTTAATGAACTACTTAATAATTATACAGGACGGCCATCAATGCTGTATTATGCGGAGAAGATGACTAAGGATCTGGGTGGTGCCAAAATTTATCTTAAAAGGGAAGATTTAAATCATACAGGCTCTCATAAGATAAACAATGCCTTAGGGCAGGCTCTGCTGGCTAAAAGAATGGGTAAAACCAGGATCATAGCTGAGACCGGTGCAGGACAGCATGGAGTTGCAACAGCAACAGCGGCGGCGCTTTTGGGGATGGAATGTGAGATATTCATGGGAAAGGAAGATACAGATAGACAAGCCCTCAATGTATATCGTATGGAGTTACTGGGTGCTAAGGTACATAAGGTAACCAGTGGTACCCAGACTCTTAAGGATGCAGTTAATGAGACTATGAAAGAGTGGACAAGAAGAGTTGAAGATACCCATTATGTTATAGGTTCTGTGGTAGGGCCCCATCCTTTTCCCACAATCGTAAGGGATTTTCAGAGTATTATCAGTAGGGAAGTGAAGAGTCAGATATTGGCCAAAGAAGGTAGACTACCTGATGTGGTGATGGCCTGTGTCGGTGGCGGTAGCAATGCCATAGGCCTGTTCTATGATTTTATAGAAGATAAAGAAGTTCGCCTAATTGGCTGTGAAGCTGCTGGCCGTGGACTAGATACAGATAAGCATGCTGCTACAATATCAACGGGGACCGTGGGAATATTTCATGGCATGAAATCCTATTTCTGCCAGGATGAATATGGACAGATAGCTCCAGTTTACTCTATCTCGGCAGGTCTGGATTATCCAGGCATAGGGCCAGAACATTCTAATCTTAAGGATATTGGTAGGGCAGAATATGTAGCCATAACTGATGATGAAGCAGTTGCAGCCTTTGAATACCTCTCTAGAACTGAGGGAATTATTCCAGCGATAGAGAGTTCCCATGCAGTGGCTTATGCTAGGAAATTTGCGCCAACACTGAGCAAGGATAAAATTATTGTTATCTGTCTATCGGGTAGAGGGGATAAAGATGTTGCTGCAATAGCACGTTATAGGGGGGCTGAAATCTATGAATAATTTAAAGCAGGTATTTGATCATGGTAAGGCATTTATACCTTTTATTACAGCTGGGGATCCGTCCTTAGAAGTCACTGAACAATTGGTTATTGCGATGGCTAAGGCTGGTGCAGATTTAATTGAGCTGGGTATTCCATTCTCTGATCCTGTGGCAGAGGGAGAGGTTATACAAAGGTCAGATCTGCGAGCTCTCTCCATGGGAGTAACTACGGATAAGATATTTGATATGGTAGCAAGAATACGAAAAGCTTGTGATGTACCAATTGCTTTTATGACATATATGAACCCTGTATTCACCTATGGAACAGAAAAGTTTATGAAAAGGTGTCAAGAGGTAAATATCCAAGCCCTTATAGTGCCTGATGTACCTTATGAGGAGAGGGAAGAGTTGCTTCCCTATTGTGAAAAATATAAGGTTACTTTTATATCAATGATAGCTCCTACATCCAGTGAAAGAATACAGATGATAGCCAAGCAGGCCCAAGGTTTTATCTACTGCGTATCATCATTGGGAGTAACTGGGATGAGGGATAAGATCGGTGATGATGTCAGGAAAATGATAGAGACAGTTCGGCAGGTCAGTGATATACCTTGTGCTGTAGGCTTTGGTGTCTCCACACCGGAGCAAGCAGCGGCCATCTCTAAGTATGCAGATGGTGTGATTGTGGGCAGTGCTATTGTCAAGATTATTGAAGAATATGGAGAGGATTGCATTCCCCATGTGGTAGATTATATTAAGGAATTGAAGAGTAATATGAAGTAATGAAAAGCTTCTTGTAAAAAATAAAAATATAGGGGTATACAGGTAATAATCCACCCTTTAAAGTGCACCGCTGTGGGTATCTAGTAGGTGTACTTGCACTGGTGTGTGAACATACAAAGTATGTGGATATAGCTGTATACCCTAATAAAATTAGCAAAGCCTCTATAGTAAATTAAAATTCCTTCTTATTATATATACTTAGAGTGATGTAGTAGGAAATGAGCAAGGTAGCTATAAGCAAAAGGGGAATTATTATATAAGCATTATTTACAAATGTATTCATTGCTGCAACAAAAGAAGCAGGTGGCTCGGGGTAACGGGCCTTTAGTTTTTTTAGTATTATGGTTCCAAGGAAAAACGGTATTCCATATACAGCAAAAATAGCTAACCGAGCTTTCTCTACCCCTAGTTTTGTAACTAAAGGTATAATGATGCAATTAAAGAATATAACTACAGCTGCCCCTAAGGCGGTAATAACTAATCCTTCCCTAAAGTCTTGTTTATCCGCTGCTACATCAAGGATAAATAAAGCAATACTACTAAAGATGAAGCTTATTGCTGAAAGTATAATAAGAAGTAAATATTTCCCCTGAACTATATGCTTTTTACCTATGGGCAATGTCAGGGCATAAGTGTCCCATTTGGCATAATCATCATAGGAATAGGTGGTTAGGGTTAACATAGCAAAAATCACTGTAGTCATAGTACTAATAAAACCTGGATTATTCGTAGAAAATGCCAAGAAGGCATAAAATACTAGAATTAAACCAAGCGTTTTAAAATTCTTCTTAAGATTTATAAAATCCTTTAAAATTAATCCTTTCATCTAAGATCTCCTTTCCCTCTACTGGTAAATAGCATGATATCTTCAATAGAAGCTTTATCAATGGAAAATTGCCTGTATTGTCTTAGAAAAGCATCTTTATTTCGTATCATTACATCCACGGCAAAACTATTTTCCCTTAATCCTACGATATAGGAACTATCAATTCGTTTAGCATCCTCTTTACTGCAGTGGATGATACCGTGTTGATATATTAGTTCATCCTTGGTTTGGCTAAATATAATACGGCCTTTATGGATGAAGGTTACATAGTCAGCTATCTTTTCTATATCGCTGATGATATGGGTGGATAAGAGGATGGTATGGTCCTCCTTCTGTATAAACTCCAGGAAAATATCCAGTATCTCATCCCTAACCATAGGATCCAGACCGCTGGTTGCTTCATCTAAAATAAGCAATTTGGAATGGTGGGATAAAGCGATGGCTATGGACAACTTCATCTTCATACCCCTTGAATACTCCTTAAGAAGTTTCGCCTTAGGAATATTAAATTGTCCAAGATATTTATAGAAGGCACTTTCATCCCAATTATAATAAATATTTCTCATAATATGATTGATATCAATTGCCCTTAGATTATCATGGAGATTGCTTCCGTCAAAAACTACTCCAATCTGAGACTTGACCTTTTTTGGCAGCTTGGTAGAATCCATACCTAAGACATTTATCTTGCCTCCATCCAGTCTGATTAAATTCAAAATAGCCTTAAGAGTGGTGGTTTTACCAGCTCCATTTTCACCAACAAAGCCCATGATGCAACCAGAAGGGACTTGAAGGTTAATATTTTCTAGGGAAAATCCATCGTACTTCTTACTGACATTGGTTAACTCAATCGCATTTACCATATTAATCCTCCTCATACAACAATTTGAGTATTTCTATTAATTCTTCTAAGGTTATGGCACCAGCTTTGGCTGCTGAAACCGCCTTAGAGAGATGTTCTTCAACAATTCTAAGTTGTTCTTCGCGAACAAATTCAAGATTCTTCTCTGCTACATAAGTTCCCTTGCCGACTACAGAGTAGATAAAGCCATCCCTTTCTAAATCCTCATAAGCTCTTTTGGTAGTTATAACACTGATTCTTAATTCTTTGGCCAAGACTCTCATAGAAGGAAGGGGAGCACCAGCCTCCAGTTCACCGTTTATGATCATCTGCTTAATCTGGCTTGCAATTTGCTCATAAATAGGCTTATCACTGGAATTACTGATAAGGATATTCATCAATTCACCTCCGGTTAGCATAGTGTATATAGTGGATATACACACTATACCATTATATATATACTATGTCAACTAATTTATGCATAATATAGCTAAAATTTTTTAAAGGTCAGACCTTGGACTTGTTGTTATTTTTATATGACTGTGTTATATATAGTATTAGATATGTAATTGCAGACTAGAAAAGGAGAAGTAATGCTAAATAGAGAGAGTTTTTCCAGGAGACAACCTAAAATAATTGGGGAAGATGACTATAAGAAATATTCAATATTAATACCTTTAATAAATACATGCCAGGGGATTTCCTTATTATTTGAGAAGCGATCTGCTAAGTTAAGAAGACAACCAGGGGAGATATGCTTTCCTGGCGGAAAACTGGAACAGGGAGAAAGCTATGAAGAATGTGCCATTAGGGAAACCATGGAAGAATTATTGATAGACCGTAGCCAAATAGAGGTTTTAGGGCCCGGTGATATATATTTATCACCATTCAAATTAATACTTCATCCCTATATAGGGATAATTAAAGACTATCAGAATACTTACAACAAAGATGAGGTGGCAGAGATTATTACCATTCCCCTAGATTTTTTCTATAAGGTAGAGCCCCAGCAATATACCAGTGATTTGCTTAGTAAGCCTCCAGAAGATTTCCCCTATGAATGGATACCA
>JAAYPX010000092.1 GCA_012519565.1 Clostridiales bacterium
TCTACGCAACTCTTTATGAAAATTATATATCATGAAACCATGAAATACTATTAATATATTTTCCTTGGACCAATCGATTTTATCTAAGAATTCATTAATTCTCTTTTTGGTACCTACAATTGATTCCGGTTGACTTTTAGCCTTAAAAAACCAAGCTATACGTCCACAGATATGCCATACTTCAAATGGCAATTTAATTCGTTTTGTATGTATAAATGGTGCATTATAGACTTCTCGAAGCAAACTATCGATTTTTATGTTTCCTTTATAAACTTCATTGGCAGTTGTCACAGCCCGTGGTAAATCACTGGCATAGCAGATATCCCATTGAATTCCGTGCATCTCTACTTTATTTTTAATAACCTTGGAAACCTCATATTTTTCAGTCCATTCCCGAAATTCACTAGAGGTCATCATCCTTTTATTAGGACAATGTACTTTAAAATGCCTTAATAATCCTATTCGCATAATTCTCCCTTTTCTGAGTTTCCAATTTATATTATTAGTTAATTATCAGTTACTAGACCATTTTAACTAGATTAACACTTTTTTTCAAGTACAAATACTAAATATAGAGTAATGGAAAAATTTATGACATAAATATGGACTAATTTGTTAACAAAATGTCTTTATTCTATCCATACTTTAATCATAATTTATGTTTATACTAAAACCAGAAAGTGATTTTTTTCACTCTCCTCCTCCCTACATTATATATAGATACAATAGAGTGCATATTCGCATTATATTGTGGTAGATGCCCTTAAGTCCTCACTTAAGGGCATTTGCTTTTTACACTTTAAATACTTTTTTTTAAGAATTTTAATACTTTCTTCAGATATAAAACACAAAATAGACACATTTTGCACATATAATATCTTCAGACAGTGATAAAACACTATCTACTCCCACCCTATTATACGCTTAGGTAAATGACATCCCCCCTGTCGTTTACCTAGAAGAAGGGACTGTATCACCTATTAATTGTGAACAGTCCCTTCTTTTATTATCTATCTAATCTATAAAAGGCGCTCCCAGGATAGGGGCGCCTTTTATATTAATGTATAGCTAAATTTCTTTCATCTTCCAGTTCATTGGCTTCTATTTCAGGTAATTTGCTTATACTAACCTGACTAATCATCTTGTTTTTCGTTTCAAGTATATTAAAGCGATAACCCTGATATTCTAGTTCTGCTTTTTCACCATCCTCTGGAATTCTATCCAATAGATAAATTAGCAATCCATTTAATGTATCAAAATCTTCATGGTCTATAGTAATATCTAATTCTTCTTCTAAATCTTCTAAGGTAATTGAGCCTTTTACTATAAAACCCTCTTCATCTTTTGATATAATTAAATTTTCTTCTTCATCATATTCGTCCTGAATATTTCCAACGATCTCTTCTAGGATATCTTCCATTGTAACCAGACCAGCAGTTTGTCCATATTCATCTATAGATATAGCAACGTGGACATTTTTAGCTTTCATGTCCTTAAGTAGGGTATTAATATTTATTGTATCTGGCACAAAGTATGCCTCTCTGGCAATCTCTTTTAAGGTCTTATCTTTATGTTCATTGGATATGTAGGATTTAATCACATCTTTAAGATATATAATACCAATTATATTATCTAGATTATCCTCATATAGAGGGTATCTTGAATATTTTTCAGCCAGCATTAGATGCAGTGCTTCTTCTATAGACATCTCGGCACTTATTGCAATGATTTTCTTTTTATGAGTCATAATATCATCTGCTTCTTTTTCGCCCATCTCAATAATATTAGATATCATTTCTGCTTCTCCAGCATTAAATACACCCTTCTCCTGACCTTCATTTACCATGGAAATTATCTCTTCTTCTGTTACATTCTCCTCTAGATCATTTAAGTTTATTCCAATGATACCAAGAACTAACTTCATAGTTTTACCTAGTAACCAATTCATCGGTTTTAGCAGGATTATAAAGAACTGCATAATACCTACTACCTTATAAGCAATGGTTTCTCCATATTTGATACCTAATTTCTCAGGTATAATAGTACCAAACAGGGCTATGAAGAACACCAGTAAGAATGTAAATATAATAAAACTTACTGGGGATGCTAGAGCCAAATTCAAATTGGGCCACTTTTCTGCCAGAAACTGTTCTATATTTAGCAAAAATCTCGAATAAAACATCATACCTATCAAAATCCCACTAAAACTAAGTAGTAATTCAAATACATTAATATAATTAATAGGTGCCTCTAATAAGCTTAGTAAGGTTATAGCTCTTTTGTCTTTGCTTTCAGCTAGTTTTCTGACATTGTACTCATTAACTGTATCCAAGGCCGCTTTTGCACATGAAACTATTGCATTAATAAATAACAGAAATAAAATAATTACGATTCCCCATAACGGGTTACCATCTTCCATTGTATAAACCTTCTCCTTCATTATAATATTCTTCTTTCATAAATAGGTAGATTAGGAAATGTAAAATTATCTATAATATGTATCTAAAGCCAAGCTTATGATAAGAGCTTTATCTACTTTCCTTAGTACATCTCGATCCAAATGACATACTTTTTCTTTCAATCTGGATTTATCTATAGTCCTAACCTGTTCCAATAAAATAACAGAATCTTTTATTATTCCATATTTCTCATGATCTAACTCCACATGGGTTGGAAGTTTTGCCTTATTCATTTTTGATGTGATTGCGGCACAAATCACAGTTGGGCTATGCTTATTACCGGTGTCATTTTGCACAATAAGAACTGGCCTTACCCCACCTTGCTCAGATCCTACTACTGGTCTTAAATCTGCATAGAATATATCGCCTCTTTTTATAACCACTTTATTCACACTCCATATATGCAACAGTAGAATGCTATGTAATTATGCTACATTCTATCGTATCGTTTTAACCTTATTATTGCCATTTTATTCGTGTGTATTCCATAAAGTGTATTGAATTTCAAAAGCAATTCATTTTATATATTAATCGTAGTAAACCCTTGGAACTCGCTTCCCTACTGTACAAAGTAGTTCGTATGGGAAAGAGTGGGATAATTCTGCCAGCTCCTCTATAGAAATATAAGCATCACCGTCCCTCCCCATAAGAGTAACTTCATCTCCTTGTACCACATCCTTTATATCTGTAACATCCACCATGAATTGATCCATGCATATCTTACCTATAATTGGTGCATATTGGCCACGGATAATAACCCTGCCACAATTGGACAAATTTCTAGAATAACCATCTGCATATCCCAAAGATATGGTGGCGATTTTAGTTTTCCGTTTAGTTTTATAGGTTGAGCCATAGCTTACTCCAGCTCCTGCTTCCACTTCTTTTATATATATGACATGGCTCTTCAATTCCATAGCAGGAATGAGCCTTATTCCACTATTATCAACCCACTCTGATGGATAGACGCCATAAATACTGATACCTACTCTAACCATTTCAAGATTGGCCTCAGGAATATCTATCATCCCAGCACTGTTGGATATATGCCTAATAGGTATTTCTATCTTGTTTCTTCTTAAGATATCGTAAAATCTCAAAAATCTATCAAGTTGTATATTGGTACTGGTCTTCTCACTCTCATCTGCACAGGCAAAGTGAGAAAATATCCCCTCTATACTTATATTTTCCAACTGAGATATTCCTTTTATAATTGAAATACTTTCCTCTGTATCAGGAAATCCTATTCGATTCATTCCAGTATCTATTTTAACATGTATCTTCACAGTCTTGCCCCAGGCCTTCCCTACATCAGAGAGGGCTTTAGCCATATCGTATTGAAAAACTGTCTGAATAATATCATATTTTACAACCATCTCATATTGCTCTCTTGGAGTATACCCTAATATAAGAATGGGCTTATCAATACCCGCATCTCTAAGTTCTATGGCTTCCTCAATGGTGGCTACCCCATAGGCATCAATTCCAATTTTATCTAGTGCTTTGGCTATAGGTACTGCACCATGGCCGTAGGCATCTGCTTTTACAATTACCATTAGTTTTGTTTTATCATTAAGTTTCTTTTTTATTTCTAATATATTATGTCTTATAGCATTTAAATAAACTTTTGCCTGGGCTCTATAATATTTCATTTTATTTTGCTCCTATAATTAACACAGTCATAATACTTATTCCTATGATCGTTTATTTATTACTTTTTCTATAGCTTCAATAATATCACCTGCCATAAGAGAGTATTTCCCTGTTTTTATGATGGCCTCATCTCCAGATAATCCATGGAGATAAACCGCCATACAGCATCCTTCATAGGGCTTCATACCCTGGGCTATAAGTCCAGCTATGATTCCCGTAAGTACATCTCCACTACCAGCAGTGGCCATACCATCATTGCCTGATAGATTAATATACTTTATACCCTGTTGGGTAACAATGGTTCTTGCGTCTTTTAACGCAAATATTATCTTATTATTATATGAACATTGATTCCCAGTGTCAATAATATTGTCTGAAATATCTTCTATAGATTTACAGGTTAATCGAGACAATTCCATTAGATGAGGAGTTAAAATAGTCTCTTCCGGAAGTATATCGGCAAGCATATTTATCCTACTTTCTAAATCCATACATTCCCTTTTATCCAGCCATTTTGCAAGGATATTAAGACCATCGGCATCAATTATAATTGGTACCTTGGCATTACTTAGCAGAATTTTTAACAACTCTTCTCCTATTTTAGATTGACCAATTCCCGGGCCAAAAACAATAACAGATGCCCAACCTATATTAGCAAGAATATCATTAGAAAGTTGACTATCATCCTCTTCTTTATCATATGCAGCAAATAAAGCTTCTGGTAATGCAGTCTGCAGTATTTCACGATTACTGGATGATGTTAAAACTTTTACCATTCCAGCCCCGGTTTTATAGGCAGCTTTAGCCGAAAGATAAGCAGCACCGCCCATTCCTTTACTGCCAGCTATAACTAGGACCTTGCCGTAACTACCTTTATTACTATAGGATTTTCGCTTTGGCATAAGTTCCAAGGAATTGGGCTGATAATAAAAGGTATCTGGACTGGCTTTCTCTAAAGCTATCTTGGGAAAGCCGATATCCGCCACTGTAATCTTACCAGCATATTCGCAACCTGGATATAGTAATAAGCCAATTTTTTTATAGCCAAAGGTAATTGTATAATCTGCTCTTATGGCAACATTCA
>JAAYPX010000093.1 GCA_012519565.1 Clostridiales bacterium
CCTTCTTAGAATTTGTTCAAAGAAGGCCCTTAAATGTTGAGATAACCTTAGACGTTATCATATATGCATTTATGGCTTATATTTTATGTGTTCTGGTGTCTGTTATACCTGTAATAAACTATAGTAATATTTCTATAGTTCATTTAAAGCAAAAGAGCATGAAGAAGGCAAGGCCATTTTGGCATAAATTTTACTTAGATATTATCTTAATATTAATTTCATTGTACGGCTTATATATATTTAATAATCAAAAAGATGAATTAGTAAATAAGGTCTTATCTGGGGCGTCTTTAGATCCATTATTGTTTTTAAGTTCCTCTCTTTTTATATTAGGTTTTGGATTATTGGCACTACGTATACAACCACTATTTATCAGGTTAATGTTTATTGTGCGAAAAAGATATTGGAAGCCAGCAAACTATGTATCATTTCTACAGACCCTTAGGACTGGCGGTAAGCAGCATTTTATTATGATTTTCCTTGTTTTAACGGTTTCTTTGGGAATGTTTTATGCTACCATTGCCCGCACTATATTATCCAATGCAGAACAAAATCGCATTTATAATATGGGTTCTGATATAGTATTAGAAGAGGTTTGGGAGAGTGATGAAGGTTATTTAGATGATCCTACAGCAGAAAAAAAATATACTGAACCAGACTTTAACCGTTATAGCCAAATTGATGGGGTAATAAGTGCTGCTAGGGTTTATAAAATTAAAGATAATGTGTCATTTAGACATAAAAACGAAAGAAAAGTATCTTCCCTAATGGCAATTAATTCTAAGGAATTTGGTGAGACAACCTATATCAATGACAATCTTCTACCTGTACCTTATAGAGAATATTTAAATGCTTTTGCTACCAATTCTAATGCCATTTTGGTTTCTTCTAATTTTAAAACTCTATTTGGCTATAAGATTGGTGACACGCTCAATTATTCTAATTATGCAAACAAAAATATTAGTGGAGTTATTTATGGATTTTTTGATTATTGGCCTACATATGTACCTACCTCAACCTACTATACAGCTACCGGTGAAGCTGTAATAATAGATAGATTTCTAATAGTATCTCATTTATCTACGATTCAAAATAATTGGGGTTTAAATCCTTATGAGGTATGGTTAAAAGTAGATGAATCCTCTGACTTTATATATGATTATATAGAGGAGAACGGAATCAAATTATCTAAATTTGCTGCTATTAGCCAAGAGTTAAGGGAGATTAGAAATGAGACCCTGTTTCAAGGAACCAATGGTATCCTGACTTTAAGTTTTATAGTTATATTGCTTTTGTGTTCTGTAGGATTTTTAATTTACTGGATATTATCAATTAGATCCAGGGAATTGTTATTTGGTGTGTTCCGGGCCATGGGTATGACTAGACGGGAAATAATTCATATGTTAGTCAATGAACAGATATTTACAGGCTTGTATTCTATTGCAGTAGGAGCTGTTATTGGGCACTTTGCTTCTAAATGGTATGTTCCATTGATACAAACGGCTTATGCTGCTGCAGATCAGGTATTACCATTGGAATTAATAACTCAGGAAAGTGATATAATTAGGCTCTTTATTGTAATCCTCATGGTATTTATATTCTGCATGGCAATTCTAATTAGACTGATATTTAAGATGAAGATAGCTCAGGCATTAAAGTTGGGAGAAGATTAATATAGTGCTGATACATACATGGATATAAAAATCATGTAAAAGGCAGCAGGTATATGAAAGGTATGGTGGTGGTATGAATAATATATCTAGTAAAAGAGTAGATGATAAGATGATAATACAGACAAAGAATGTAAATCGTATATTTCCTATAGCTGGTGATAAAGAACTTCATGCATTAAAAAATATCAATATAGATGTTCCGGAAAAAACCCTTACGATACTAAAAGGCAGATCTGGTTCTGGTAAAACTACCCTTATTAATGTCTTAGGGGCTTTAGATAAACCAAGTTCTGGTCAAGTTTTATTTCAGGCTAAAGACATAACTACATATAGTGAAAGACAGAGGGAGAAGCTTAGAAGAGAAAATATTGGATTTATATTTCAATCAGTATCTTTGATTCCTATTATGACAGCAGCCGAAAATGTAGAATTTGCCCTCCGTTTATCTGGATTTAAGGGAGATAAGAAAGAACGGGTTAAAGAGTGTTTAAACTTAGTAGGTTTAGGAAACCGTATGAATCATATGCCTCAGGAACTGTCTGGTGGTGAGCAACAGAGAGTTGCAATCGCCAGGGCCATAGCTCACAGACCTAGGGTTATATTTGCCGATGAACCAACAGCGGAACTGGATAGCAATGCATCTCTTAATGTCATAAAGATATTTAAAGAGATGGTAGATAAAGAAGATGTCACAATTATTATGACAACCCATGATATGGGGCTAATGGAAGCTGGCGATTTAATCTATGAATTGGAGGATGGTGAGGTAATCAATGGATGATATTATGATATTGGCTGATAATCTGGTAAAAATATATAAAACCAAAGATATAGAGGTATTAGCGTTACAAGGCCTGGATCTGACAGTTAATAAGGGTGAATTAATGGCTATTATCGGTAATAGTGGTAGTGGTAAATCTACATTTCTTAACATGGTAGGAGGATTAGACCGTCCCAGCGCTGGTAAGTTATTTGTAGATGGTAAGAATCTATTCACCTTAACTGATAAGGAGCTGGTAAATTATAAAAGAAAGACGGTAGGCTTTGTATGGCAGAATAACGCAAGAAATCTTATGCCTTATCTTACAGCTCTTGAAAATGTTATGACACCAATGTATTTTGCCCCAGAGGGGAATCGAAGGCATAGGGCTATAGAATTATTGGACTTGGTTGGATTAAGCCATCGTAAGCATAATAAGCTTACACAATTATCAGGAGGAGAGCAGCAGAGAGTTGCCATAGCCATAGCCCTAGCCAATAATCCTAAGTTATTATTGGCAGACGAGCCAACCGGTTCCGTTGATCGTAAAACAGGTGATTATATTTTGGATATGTTTCGTAGCTTAAATAAAGAAATGGGCTTGACCATAGTTATTGTAACCCATGATGTTACCCTATCAAAAAAAGTTCAGAGGGTAGTTTCGATAAAAGATGGTAAAACCAGTAGTGAGCGGATTCTTAAGGAAAAGTATGCCTTAGACTTTCATAATAAAGAAATTGCTTGGGGGGAAGAGGAGACACAAGATGAATACGTTGTACTGGATAGGGCCGGTCGTTTGCAGATACCGAAGGAGCTACTGGATACTTTAAATCTAGAAGAAAATAAGGTTAAATTGGAAACTGCTGAAGGTAAGATAATTATTAAAGGGGTGGCCAAGCATTCTCGTGACTTAAGTAAAGTAATGAAGAACTGATAAAAGTATTCTTGTAGATACAGAGATAAAGCCCCTATGACTAGTAGATAAACTTATAATACACCCAGCGGGACATATTATGGTGAATTGTTATATATAAATATAAATAATAGGTAGAATGAAAAGGAGTAATGACATTGTATACCCAATTTACGGGTTAGGTGTCATTGCTCCTTTATCATTTTACCTTATATTATATTTAAATCAATTATCTATTAGTATAATTCACTTTTGGTGCCTTTAATTTACATTCAAGAACCTGATCACGGATATCTTCTCCAAGATAAAAGCTAATATGGGGTGGTTGATTATAGGCGGTGTTTTGCCATGCTATTCCATTACGGTAAACAGGGTCATGCATTAAGGTATATAATCTGTATTCAGTGGGAATAGTGGTGCTAAATATTCTTAACTCTCTACTGTCAGTGGTAGGTAGGAGAACCTCTTCACGCCAATCACCAAGTATATCAGCCTGCAATGATGGGGTTGCTTTGGTGCCGTTGTTACTAACAACTCCTGGGAAGTCGACCACTAGTTCGGCTTTACCTGTTTTCTCATTATATTTGGTAATTGATGTATTATCCAGTAATTCATGGAGTAAATCCCCATCCCAGTAAAGTTTAAAGTTTACGGATAGTCCAGCGGATCTATAACTATCTGCAATTACCTTCCCTTGTACATTATAGATACCTCCACCTTCAATAACATTATCATTACCAGCCCCCCAGAACTCATAACCAGGATCTGTTGTTATATTGGCTGCCACGCCCCTACCGGCATCCTTAAATGCATAGTATGACATCAGGGTTTCTCCAGTTGCACCATCATGGTATTCTAGGCTGGCTACTGAAGGTACTTCGTGAACGCCGTAAACATGAATTCCTTC
>JAAYPX010000267.1 GCA_012519565.1 Clostridiales bacterium
CTGTATACTTTTAATCATAAGAGAACACCTTCCTTTATGTTTGGTTTTGTGTGATGACTTAATTTTAACACAAAGTTTGGTGTTCTCTTATTTTATATTAATTTTCCTACAAAAATTTTACGCTAAGATAATCTAAATCAGAAAAGTTTACATTTAAATTGGGGATGTTATATATGTATCTCTAAGGATTATGGTAAATCATAAAGTAAGCAGATACATTACAACATCCCCTAAACATTTATTTGCGACATTATGGGAATTATCTTTTTCTTTTCGGTTCTTTTACAGATTTAACATCATTAAGATTAGTTGATGATTGTGATGATGCAGTGTTAACCTTATTTGAATATTCATGATTGTCATATACGGAATTACCGTTTCCATCACCTTTCTTTTTATTACTCGTATTCATTTCTCTATTACTCATAAACATACTCCTTTCTTAAATTTATTATAAAGTTATTGTTTACTTATAAATTATGGAGTATACATATTATTATAGATACAGACAAGCGATACCACATGACATATTGAGAATAGGTTACGTTTCGATAAAGCAGATCATGAATAAAGAAGAGGGGAGAAACGACAATGAAAAAATACCTATTGGAGGTATGTGTTGATTCAGTGGAATCAGCCATAGCAGCATTGCGAGGTGGCGCAAATCGATTGGAGTTATGTAGTAATCTTATCATCGGTGGAACTACACCTAGTATAGGGTTATACCGGCAAGTAAAAGAATATTGTAATATACCAATCCATGTGTTAATTCGGCCAAGATATGGGGACTTTCTTTATACGGATAAGGAACAACAGGTTATGCTGGAGGATGTTAAGATATTTCAAGAGGAAGGGGCATCAGGAATTGTGATTGGTGCTCTGAATCCAGATGGTTCCCTTCAGGATAAATTTATGAGAGAAGTAATAAAGATATCAAAAGGAATGTCAATCACACTACATCGTGCCTTTGATGTATGTGCGGACCCAATGGAAACAATGGATAAAGCGATTGAGTTAGGCATTGATACCATATTAACCTCTGGTCAAAAGAACCATTGCTTAGAGGGAGTGAACTTAATTGCAGATTTAGTAAATCAAGCGGCAAATCGCATTGATATTATGGTAGGGGGAGGAGTCAATGCCAGTGTCATTAAAGATGTATATTCCAAAACAAATGCAACCACCTATCATATGTCAGGAAAAGCAATAAAACCTAGCGGGATGACTTATCGCAAAGAGGGAATATCGATGGGAGTAGCGTCCTTGGACGAATATTCAATTTGGCAGACAGTGGAGGAGAATATTAGAGCAGCGAAGGATATTCTAGTACAATTTGTAAATTATCTGCCCTTATCTTTTTAATCAAACAAGCAATAGATAGCATAAAAAGTCGGGTACAACTCATAGATGAATGCTATAATAATCACAGCTGGAAAGGAGTTTATAGTATGATTGGGTGGATAGAGGGTATTCAAAATGCAATCGAATATATAGAGGATAATCTTACTGAGGAGCTGCAAATTATAGAAATAGCGGAAAAGGCATACGTTTCTGCCTTTCATTTTCAAAGAATATTCAAGATACTGTGCGGTTTCACTGTAGGTGAGTATATTCGAAACCGTAGGCTTAGCATTGCAGCAGAAGAACTTTCCAAAGCAGATGCCAAGGTAATCGATGTTGCTATAAAATATGGTTATGACTCCCCTGATAGTTTTACCCGTGCTTTCACCAAATTTCATAGTATTTCTCCTTCAGCAGCGAAAGGAAAGGGTGCAAATCTGAAATCCTTTGCAAGAGTCAGAATAAAATTAATGATGGAGGGTGGTTCAATGCTAGAGTACAAAATCCTTGAAAAAGCGCAGTTTACTGTTATGGGTAAAGTAAGAAGCTTTGACGTTGATACTTCTTATGATGAGATACCAAAGTTTTGGCAGGAACATATCCAAAGTGGAGATAATCAAATTGTTTGTGGAATGTACGGAATATGTATGGATAGTGATGGAAAAGATTTTGATTATCTGATTGCAGACAACTATTTACCATGGAATGAAATCCCTGAAGGATATGAAACTAGAGTAATCCCTGCCGGAACATGGGCAGTTTTTCCATGCAGAGGGGCATTGCCGAAATCTTTGCAGGATGTCAATACACATCTTTGAAAGGTAAATATTTTTCACACTAAAGTTTATATGCAATAACGACTTTTACCCCATAGATATGGTAAAATATAAAAAAGATTTTCACAAAGGAGAAATTTTACCATGTCTAGGGCAAGAAAAAGAGAAATAAAGAAAACATTCAAAAAGGATATTGTTGAATTTTTAAAAGTACAACATCATTTCTTACCAAATTTTATCGACGAATTAGGAAAGATCAAGGATCCAAGACACCAATCCTATAAAGAGTATGATATTGAAGAGATTTTATATACGATGATTATGAAAAACGCTTGCTCCATCCCTTCCATGCAGGAAATGACGGATGCCCTCAATAATGAAGAATGCGTACATAATCTATGTCTGATCCTTGGTAAAGAAGAAAAGGAATTTCTTCCTCATTATGTAACCATTAACGAATGCTTAGAAAGGTTGGATACCGAGGAACTTCAGAAATTTAGGAAAAAGATGATTAAAAAGCTTCTAAGAAAAAGAAGTTTTGAACACGCCAGATTTTTAGGGAAATACTGGACGATTATTGTAGATGCAACTCAGTTATTTCACTTTAGCAAAAGGCATTGCGAGCATTGTCTGAAAAGGACAGTTAATAAAGGTACAGAAGAAGAAAAAACATACTACTATCACAATGTATTAGAAGCAAAAATTGTACTAGGGGATAATCTTATTGTAAGTATTGCTACTGAATTCATTGAGAATGAAAGAGAAAATGTTAAGAAACAGGACTGTGAGCGGAATGCATTTAAAAGACTCGCTGCAAAAATAAAGAAAGACTACCCTAGACTTCCGATCTGTATTTTAGGGGATAGTCTGTATGCATGTGCACCAGTATTTCAAATATGTAAGGAAAATCGTTGGGAGTTCCTAATTCGTTATAAAGATGGAAGCATTCCCACTCTTGCGGAAGAATTCCATACCATAATCAGAATGGGAGAACACCAAGAATGGAGTCAAATCGAAAAAAAAGAATATAAAAGAAAATCGCGTGAAAACGTAAAGCATGAAATAAAATGGGTAAGCGATTTATATTATGATGGACACGAACTTACAGTAATGGAATTAAAGATAAATAAAGATGGGAGATCCGTAGGTAACTTTCAGTGGGTAACAGGATTACAGATTCGAGGAAAAACTGCATGGGAATTTGCTAGGACAGGAAGAAAACGCTGGAAAATAGAGAATGAAGGATTTAATATCCAGAAAAATCATCGATATGACATTGAACATGCTAATAGCCTTAATTACAATGCTATGAAGAATCATTATCTTCTGACACAGATATCTGATATATTAATACAATTATATGAAAACGGAGTAAAGGGCTTAAGAAAAATAAAAAGGACCATAAAAAATATATCTTCTGGCTTGTTAGCAAGCTTTGCACAGCGATTAACAAGAGAAGATATATCTTACACAAAGAAACGCACATCGTATAGCATTCCTTGATAGGAATAGTATACCAAAGGAAGTGATATCTGAAAAGAGTAAACTTTAAAAAAGTTGAAAAAGTTAAATTATCCACAGAAAAATAAATCATAAAATAAGTATAACTATACGGTGTGGATAAGTTACCTGATTTTTAATGATGGGTGGAAAGATATCCACAATTATAATTTTGGGGACATTTGGGTGTTTTTAAAGAAGTTTACCTTTCAGAGCTGCAACTGGAATCAATTGTAGGTACCAAAAAGAGAATTAATGAATTCTTAGATAAAATCGATTGGTCCAAGGAAAATATATTAATAGTATTTCATGGTTTCATGATATATAATTTTCATAAAGAGTTGCGTAGA
>JAAYPX010000094.1 GCA_012519565.1 Clostridiales bacterium
AGCAAATATAAAGGATGAGTTTTAACTACTTGTAAATAAATATGGGATTTTTCTAAGCTAAATCTACTATGTATTAATTGTTAAAGCTTTTTATATCCATAAAGGTTACATTTAAAAAGATATAATAGCATTATTTGACCTTATTGTAAAGTTTATTACAATATTCGATATTATGTTAAGAGCGCCTTCCTAAGTTTGATTGTTTTATATCTTTCAATCAACTAACGGACAGGCGCTCTTTAGTTAACAGCCTTATTAACTTAACACTCAATAAACTTTATTAACACTTCATTAAATTCGTCCTTTTGGTCATAAAAAGAACCATGACCTGAAAATTCAAAGGGCACTAGCCTAGAGCTGCGTATCATCTTGTGTTGTATCTCACCCAGCTTAAAGGGAACGATTAGATCATGGATACCATGAATAATCAAGGTAGGTACACATATAGCTTCCAGGTCATCAAACAGTAGCTCATTAATCCAGGTCTTTGCAACCGATGCAGTAGCCCATCCTGCTGCCTGCAGACCCAAACCAAAAAACCAATCGGAGAAGGCCTGTGTTATATGCTGGAAGAAAAATCTATCTCCAAAATTCCTTAGCATCTGAGGCCGGTCATTATAGGTATCTTTAATGATCTGTAGTATACCTTCTTTATCAGCACCATAGGGAAAATTAGGGCGTTTGATTAAACTAGGAGCTGCCGCTGCAACAAGAACTAATTTAGATACACCATGTCCCTTATGCCGTTTCATATATCTTACTGCTATGGCACCACCAGTAGAATGGCCAACCAGAGTAAAATTACGTAACCCTAAGGCTTCTACTACACATCTAACATCATCGGATAAGGTATTATAATCATAACCAGTAAAGGGCCTATCAGATTTGCCAAATCCTCTTGTGTCAATCCCTATACATCTATATCCTAGTTGGGGGAATTTATCTAATTGATATTCAAAAAGATTATGATCTCCAGGCCAACCATGTAGAAATACTATCGTCTTCTTACATTCTGGGTTTAAATCTTCTACAAATATATTTACATTATCTTTAACATTAATATAATAACCCATATTTCTCTCCTTAAGGAATAATATAGATTATTATATTCACTAATCTAATGATTGTTATAAACCTCGATAAAAAGTTATAATATTTTAGTAAATATCTTTAATATTTTTAAGGTAATTACAAAAAGCATCCACACTTTCTTGGCTGGTAGCCCAAGATGTTACCAGGCGAATAAGAGTATTTTCTTCATCAAGCTTATCCTGAATTTCAAAGCTAAACTTCCTTGATAATTTGTCCACTATATCATTGGGGAATATTACAAATATCTGATTTGTACATTGCTCCGCATAGAACTTGTAACCATAATCTTTAATAACCACAGCTAATTGATTAGCCATTCTATTGGCATGGGCCCCCAATTCAAAATATAGATTATCCTGAAATAGGGCTTCAAATTGAATTCCCACTACAAACCCTTTGGCCAGCATTGCCCCCTTTTGTTTTAGAAGATAACGAAAATCTTCTTTCAGATTATCATTACAGATAACCAATGCTTCACCCAGTAAGGCACCATTTTTTGTAGCACCGATATAAAATGCATCTACCAGCTCCCCTATATCCTTCATCTCCAAATCATTGGTTTGTGCTGTTAAGGCTGAAGCCAATCTGGCTCCATCTAGATATAGAAGCAAATTATTCCGTCTGCATATTTTACTAAGGGCCACAAGTTCCGCTTTAGTATATATAGTTCCCAACTCAGTACTATTAGATATATATACCATCTTAGGTTGAACCATATGTTCATCCCCATGTTTATCCAATACAGCTTGTATAGCTTCAGGGGTAAGCTTACCCTCTTTGCCAGGAGCCACCACTACCTTGTGGCCTGTTGCTTCTATTGCTCCAGTTTCATGAACATTTATATGTCCAGTTTCTGCAGATATTACACATTGATGGGGACGAAGAAAAGATGATATCGCTACTAGATTGGTCTGGGTACCACCAACCATAAAATGAATATCTAGGTCTTTTCTTTGAATTAATTGTTTTATATACTCCTTTGCTTTATTGCTATGTATATCCTCACCATAGGCAATATTCTGCTCCAAGGATGTGCTGCTAAGTATCTTAAGAATTCTTTCATGGGCACCTTCACTATAATCGTTTTTAAAACTGTACATTTTAACCTCCAGACTGAATAATTAGCTTACTAAGTTGTAATTTTAAATACTTTTAAGCATTGTTCCTTTCCCTAATTGACAATAAACCTATTAAACTACCGAACACCCCTAGAACTATACTGGCAAGTATAATGATAATCCCTACATTGCTTAGTACTTCACCTTTAGCTGGCACGGGGAAAAACGGCAAATAATTGCCAATTCCACCATAGACACCATTAATTATAATAAAGCATAATATTAATGCAAATAAAGCTCCCGATAAGGTAAGACCAAGTCCAACTAATATGTATGGAAAACCAATAAAACCTCCTGGTGCTCCCAGTAGTCTTAAGGTATTAATCTGCTCCCTATTGTTATATATTCCTACGCGAATCATATGGGATATTATAATAACTGTAGTAATTCCAACAGCTAGCAATAAGAGAAAGCCTAGTATTTTAACACCATCTGTTATCCCCTTAATCTGCTCTAAGATATCTCGATTATCCCTCACATACTCTACCCCATCAATGTTAATTATTTGGTCTAATACCGTATCCATAACATCCAGATGTAGCCCTACCTGTATAAATGCTTCAAAGGGATTGTCATCAAAAAGTTCTAGTATCTCCGCCTCTTCTTTAAGAAGTTCTTTCATCCTCTTTTTAGCACTTTCTTCATTGATATAATTAACTTCCCTTACACCATGTAAGTTTTCTATTAACTGTAATAGTGTAGATCTTTGATCGGTATCTAAGTTGTTATCAAAATAAACGCTGATTTCTGCCTCATTGGAAAGCATAGTTATTAACTGTTCCCCCGTATACCAACCTGCTATCACTATACCCAAAAGGAAGAAAATCAGCCCTGTACCTAGAGCAGAAAAAAGATTGGAAAGAAGCTGAGTTTTGACTGTTCTACCTGTCTCTTTAATAAAATAACCCGCATTCTTAAAATATTTCTTCATCTTACCCTCCATTCAGCGCTTTCGCACTTCTCTATGACTTACATCAAATCTTTCATTCATACTAAAAATAAATGGGCTTCAAGGCTAGCCCCTCCGTTCTATGGTAATCTCACCATGTTCTACACTAACAAAGATTGCATTGCCCAGTTCCTCTATTAAATGGGTAGCATGGGTTGTTATAATTACAGTTGTGTCATCATTGCGAAAGGAGTTTAGCAATTTTAATATTTGTATGGCATTTTTATGATCCAGATTACCCGTTGGCTCATCAGCCAGTATAAGGGAAGGCTTTCTTGCAACAGCCCTAGCGATGGCTACCCGCTGTGCTTCTCCCCAGGATAAGTTTTCCACATTGGAATGCATTTTTCCTCCTAAACCAACCCTCTCCAATGCATCTTTAGACATTTTCCTAATATGTTTATTGGAATATTCTAAAAACCGCATACCCAACATAACATTTTCCAGAGCTGTTCTTCCTTCTATTAACTTAAATTCCTGGAACACTGGTCCAATGTGCCTCCGAAACTTACGTATTTTATTTCTATTGCTCTCCTTTATAGTTATAT
>JAAYPX010000011.1 GCA_012519565.1 Clostridiales bacterium
GATACTAGTTCAAAAGAAAAAAGACATTATAGGTATCCAAAGGAAAATAAGGCTACAAGAGTTTTAAAATTAGATAATAACAAGGAACAAAAAAATAGTAAAACTTCAAAAGAGATAAAAAATACGAGAGTAATTAAGAATACAAAAGTAACACAAGAAGAAGTAAAAAAATCAGAAACTGTTGCTAATGGAGTGAAAATAATTCCCCTTGGTGGTTTAGAACAGGTGGGAATGAATATAACAGCAATCGAGTATGAAGATAATATTGTGGTTGTTGACTGTGGAATATCTTTCCCAGAAGATGATATGCTAGGAATTGACCTGGTTATTCCCGATGTATCATATTTAAAAGATAATATTGATAAAGTTAAGGGCTTTGTTATTACCCATGGTCATGAAGACCATATAGGAGCGCTCCCATATGTACTAAAAGAGGTTAATGCTCCTGTCTATGCAACTAAATTGACATTAGGTATTATAGAGAGTAAATTAAAAGAACATAATTTACTCAAGTGTACAAAAAGAAAAGTAGTCAGATATGGTCAGTCCATTAATTTAGGATGCTTTAGAATTGAGTTTATTCGTACTAACCATAGTATAGCAGATGCAGCAGCATTGGCTATTTATACACCGGCAGGGATTATATTCCACACAGGAGACTTTAAAGTAGACTTTACCCCGGTATTTGGAGAGCCTATAAATCTACAGAGGTTTGGAGAAATAGGTAAAAAAGGGGTATTAGCACTTTTGTGTGATAGTACTAATGTAGAGCGTCCTGGCTATACCATGTCAGAGCGTACAGTAGGTAAAACCTTTGAAAGTATTTTTGCAGACTACTCAAAGCAGAGAATTATTGTTGCTACCTTTGCATCTAATGTAGACAGGGTTCAGCAGATCATTAATTCAGCTGTCAAGTATAATCGAAAAGTCGTTATCGAAGGACGAAGCATGGTTAATATAGTAACAACTGCTTCGGAACTGGGATATATTAATATGCCAGATGATCTGATAATAGATATAGAGCAGATGAAGAACTATACAGATGATCAGTTGGTGCTAATCACCACTGGAAGTCAGGGAGAAACCATGGCGGCTTTATCTCGTATAGCAGCTTCTATCCATAAGAAAGTTAGTATTAAACCTGGAGATGTGGTTATTCTTAGTTCTACACCTATACCAGGTAACGAGAAAGCAGTATCCAAGGTTATTAATGAATTATCCATGAAAGGTGCTAAAGTTATTTATCAAGATACCCATGTATCTGGTCATGCTTGCCAAGAGGAAATAAAGCTTGTATATTCATTAATAAAACCTAAGTATGCTATTCCTGTTCATGGTGAATATAGGCATCTTATTAGGCATGGAGAAGTAGCTCAAACGATGGGTATACCCAAGGATAATATATTTATAATGTCCAGTGGGGATTGCCTAACCTTATCCGATGAGAAGGCCGTTCTAGAACCTAAAAAAGTGCCAGCCCAAGGTATCTTTGTTGATGGGCTTGGTGTAGGTGATGTTGGTAATATTGTATTAAGAGATAGACAACTGTTATCAGAAAATGGATTACTGGTAGTAGTTGTATCCTTAGAGAAATATAGTAATCAAGTTATGGCTGGACCGGATATTGTATCCAGAGGTTTTGTCTATGTTAGAGAATCAGAAAATCTTATGGAAGAAGCCAGGGCAGTAGTAGAAAAGGCATTGGATAAATGCCTAAGTAGAAATAATGCAGATTGGGGTAAAATCAAATCTGAGATTAGAGATTCTTTAGGAGATTTTATTTGGAAGAAAACTAAACGAAATCCTATGATTTTACCTATAATTATGGAAATATAAATGTAAATTAAAAGTGAGGAGTAAGATGGCTACAAAATCTACATCAGTTAAGATAACTCTAAAGGTTACCAGTTTAATACTAAGGGTATTGCTAAATATAATATTTTATATTTTAGTAGTCATACTTATCGTGAATTTCAGTAAGAAAGCCTACGAATTTGCCTATCAATTATATGGGCCAGTGGCAGTGGATTCCGAGCCCGGCAGGGAAGTAATATTCCAAATCAAGAAGGGCGAGACTACCATGGACATATCCAAAAAACTGGAACATAATAGAATGATACATGACACATATGCCTTCTATTTAAAGGTAAAGCTGCAGGATGAAGTAATAATGCCAGGTACCTATGTATTAAACACGGCTATGACTTATGATGAAATATTGGAAGTTATTACGGACTATTCTGCATCTATAATACAGGAAGAGCTTCCAGTAGAGAATAATTGATGTGGTTGATAACATGGATGTAAATGCTGATAGCTAGATGACGTTGGCAGTTTTAAGAAAGGCATGTTTATTATGATAGTAGATGAAAGAATTACAGCCTATATTAATTCCTTGGGAGAGGATCTACCTTCAGAGCTCTTGACATTAGAGAAAGAGGCTTTGGACAGTAATGTTCCCATTATTAAGAAAGACACCCAAGGGGTACTTCGCTTCTTTATAAGTCTAATAAATCCAAAACGAATTTTAGAGGTCGGAACAGCCATTGGCTTTTCGGCCCTCTTTATGAGCGAATATTCCGGTGAAGAATGTAAAATAACAACTATAGAAAAGGTGGCAATGCGACTGGTAGAAGCTGAGAAAAATCTAGGGGATCCTAGGTTTCCCAACAGACATAAGATTAAGCTTATCCCAGGGGATGCCATGGATGTATTAGCTGGGCTGGCTAAAAATAATGAGACCTATGACTTTGTCTTTTTAGATGCGGCGAAAGCCCAGTATATGAACTTTTTACCTGAAATAATGAAAGTATTATTACCAGGAGGAATTCTAATTACAGATAATGTATTACAAGATGGTACAGTTGTTAATTCCAGATATAGCATAGCCAGAAGAGATCGTACAATTCATACCAGAATGCGAGAATATCTATATACCATTACCCATATGGAAGACTTACTAACCACCATACTTCCAGTAGGAGATGGGATTGCAGTAAGTTATAAAAAATAAGGGGATTATTGTTACAGTTGGTTTTAATGAAAGGCATGGTTAATAATGAATAATAATATAAAGAAGCCAGAATTATTGCTTCCAGCAGCCAATCTGGAAGTTCTAAAGATAGCTGTTATCTATGGAGCTGATGCTGTCTACATAGGTGGGGATATGTATGGCCTGCGAGCTAAGGCTAAGAACTTCTCTATGGAGGAGATGAAAGAGGGTATAGCATTTGCCCACTCCCACGGCAAAAGAGTCTATGTAACAGCCAATATTACAGCCCATAATGAGGATTTGGAGGGAATTCGTAAATATGTCAAGGAGCTAAATGCTTTTGGCAAAGATCGTCCAGATGCTTTAATAGTGGCAGACCCTGGTGTGTTTAGTATTGTATCAGAAGAGGCACCAGAGATAGAAATCCATATAAGTACCCAGGCGAATAATACAAATTATGAGACCTATCGTTTTTGGCATAAGCTTGGAGCTACAAGGGTGGTATCAGCTAGAGAGTTATCCATGAAGGAAATAGCTGAATTAAGAACAAAGATCCCTGAAGAGATGGAGATTGAAACCTTTGTTCATGGGGCTATGTGTATAGCTTATTCAGGTAGATGCCTACTTAGCAATTATTTCACTGGTAAGGATGCTAACAAAGGAGAATGTACCCATTCCTGCCGCTGGAAATACCATCTAGTAGAGGAGACTAGGCCTGGGGAATACCTTCCTATTGAAGAAAATGATAGGGGAACTTATATCTTTAATTCCAAGGATCTATGTATGGTTGAATATATACCAGAGATTGTGCAAGCGGGTATTAACAGTTTAAAGGTAGAGGGAAGGATGAAAACTGCTCTTTATGTGGCAACTGTAGCCAGAACTTATCGTAAGGCAATCGATGATTATTTCAAAGATCCAGCTATATATGAGGCTAATAAATCTTCATATATGGATGAAATCAAAAAGGGAGTCCATAGGCAATTTACCACAGGCTTTTTCTTTGGAAAGCCTACCCATAAAGATCAAATCTATGATTCAAATACTTATGAGAAAGCTTATACCTATCTTGGTACAATTAGTGGCGAAAAAGATGGTATGTATAGATTAGAACAGAAAAATAAATTCTCTGTTGGAGAAACTATGGAAGTGATAAAACCCAATGGAGATACCTTAGAAGTTGTTGTAAAGAGAATTATAGATGAGGAAGGGAATGATATGGATAGCTGTCCTCATCCAAGACAAATTATCTATGTTGATTTTGGGATAAAATTAGAACAGTATGATATATTAAGACGTAAAGAATAAGCAGTCCTTCTGTCCTTTTTTAAGAGGGATAGGCACATTATGTCAATATTACACATAGGATAATAACGAACACTAAGCATTGAGGTGCTTATATTACGTGAAATCCTTTCCCAAGCCGTTAAGCACCAAGGAAGAAGCAGATTATCTACGGCAATGTAAAAATGGAAGTAAAGAAGCAAGAGATAAACTTATTGAACATAATTTAAGGTTGGTTGCACATATTGTTAAGAAGTACAATATGGTAGATAAAGAAACAGATGATTTAATATCGATTGGTACAATTGGACTTATTAAGGCAATCGATACTTTTGATGATGAGAAAGGGATCCGCCTAGCAACCTACGCCTCCCGCTGTATTGACAACGAGTTGTTAATGATGCTTCGCAGTGGCAAGAGATTATCTAAAGAAGTATATCTGTATGATCCGATCGGATCTGATCGGGAGGGTAATGAAATCAATCTGTTGGATATTATTGAGGAAGCAGAAGTTGATATAGTTGAAAGTATTGTCTTAGAAGATGATATAAAAAAACTATATAGCTTAATCGGTAGAGTGTTAACAGAAAGAGAACGGGAGATTATAAGCTTGCGTTATGGCTTAAAAAACAGGAAAGAAGTTACCCAAAGAGAAATAGCCAAAGAATTAGGAATATCAAGAAGCTATGTAAGTAGGATTGAGAAGAAGGCCCTTAAGAAGTTACGAGAATGTTTTGAACATTAGTGCAGTAAATTTAAGAACACCCACTATGATTTTTTGTCAATTATCTGACATACAATGTCAGCTTATGACTATACAAATCATAGTGGGTGTTCTTCTTAAACCTGGTCTATGAACTTTAAAGTTATAAAATGATTTATAAAGTGCATTGACTTTGTAAAATAATACTTGTATTATGACTATTATGGATTAATAATACTAACTATGAACTATTATAGCAGTAAAACAAATGTTATATAAAAGGAAGCTTAGGAAAAATGGATAAGAAACCAGATAAAAGCATAGATGAAAAGGCAAATAAATTAAGGATAATAAATATTATCAAGAAGTTTATCAATAGGGAAACTATAGCCTATGGTATAGCAGGTGTCATGACTACCCTTGTAAATTTTATCAGTTATGAAACGTTTTTTCGATTGGGCCTTTCCAATCTTAATGCCAATGCCTTAGCCTGGGTTATAGCTGTTAGCTTTGCTTATATTGTTAATAAGATCAATGTATTTAAAGCAAAAAGTAAAGATATTAAAGACGAGATATCCAAGCTTGTGAAATTCTTTGGAGCTAGATTAGTAACTTTAGGAGTTGAACAAGTGGGGATGTACCTGTTTATAGAAAGACTGGGTTACCATAGATTACTTGTAAAAGCTGCTCTCACAGGATTTGTGATTGTACTTAATTATATTTTTAGTAAACTATTTATATTCAATAAGAAAGATTAGATAAAGAGTTAAGGAATGGTTTTAATATGACATATAAAGAAGCAAGGGAATTTATTGATGACTGTAATAAATATGGATGGAAACCAGGACTGGATACCATAAAAGAACTTCTGCGAAGACTGGGTAATCCCCAAGATAAACTTAGATGTATCCATGTGGGAGGGACCAATGGTAAGGGTTCTACAGTTGCCTTGCTTTCGTCTATATTATCCCAAGCCGGATATAGGGTTGGAAGATATGTATCCCCAGCGGTTTTCACCTATGAAGAAATGATACAAATTGAAAGTAAAGAAAAGCAGACTCAATTTATTAGCAAAGATAGTATCTGTAAGGCCATTGAACTAATTAAACCTTTGTGTGCTTCAATGGTTATGGATGGCTTTGCCCATCCTACCACTTTTGAAATTGAGACAGCCATAGCCTTCTTATATTTTACTTGGGAAAGGGTAGACTTAACAATACTAGAGGTAGGAATGGGAGGTAGGTTAGATGCTACCAATGTGATTAAATCTCCAGTTTGTTCAGTGATAACCTCTATAGGTATGGAACATATGCAGTTTTTAGGAGAGACTTTAGATAAAATAGCAAGGGAGAAGGCAGGAATTATTAAAGCTACTTCACCGGTTATAACATTTAATCAGCAGCAGGAAGCCATAGAGGTTATTCAGGAGATTAGTGCTTTAAGAAATTCCCCTTTAACCATAGTGAGTCAGGATAATATAAGTAATATTCATCATGCTTTAGAAGGGATTAGATTTTCATTACAGCATGATGGTAGGATAGAAGATTATCATCTGGGCCTTCTTGGAGAACATCAAGTTAAAAACGCAGCCCTTGCCATAGAGACGGCTAAAATTATGAATAGACTAGGTTATCCTATTGATGATGAAGCGATTAAGAATGGATTAAGCCATGCTAGATGGCGGGGAAGATTTGAAATTGTTCATAAAAATCCCTATATAGTAGTAGATGGGGCCCATAATATAGATGCGGCTATGAATTTGAAAGCATCAATAGAGCTATATTTTCCTGATAGAAGATTGATATATATAATGGGTGTATTGGCAGATAAGGATTATAATAGTATACTGAGCTTAACTGCTCCACTGGCCCATACAATTATTACTATAACCCCTAATAATAGTAGAGCATTATCGTCTCAGGACTTATCTATAGCAGCCCGTAAATACTGTAATAATGTTATTGACTCAGGTAATATTGATGGAGCAATAGAGAAGGCATTGACAGAAGCTAAGGAGAATGACGTAATTATTGCTTTTGGTTCATTGACCTACCTAGGTGACCTGATAAATTGTTTGAATGTACGAAAGGAAGATTGATTTAATGATAGATGAAGAAAAGATTGGACAGGCAGTGAGATTATTTCTGGAAGGCATAGGAGAGGATTGCAATAGGGAGGGCTTAAGAGAAACTCCTAGACGTATTGCTGAAATGTGCAAAGAGATATTTGCTGGTATAGGAAAGGATGCATCAAATCATCTAAGTGTTACTTTTGAAGCAGAAGGAAATGAGATGGTTTTGGTGAAGGATATCTCATTCTATTCTGTATGTGAACACCATTTGGTTCCATTCATAGGCAAAGCTCATATCGCATATATACCTGATGGCAGGGTGGTTGGACTGAGCAAACTGGCTAGGACAGTAGAAACCTATGCAAGAAGGCCTCAGATACAGGAGCAGATGAATGCTCAGATAGCAGATGATATTATGGAGAATCTTAAACCTAAGGGAGTTATGGTGATGCTGGAGGCAGAGCATCTATGTATGTCAATGAGAGGGGTTAATAAGCCAGGTTCCAAGACCTTAAGTTATATCTGCCGTGGGGAATTTGAAGATAAGAAGGAATTGCGGGATACATTTTTTCAAATGGTTAAATAATAGGAGTGAAGGCATTAATGGTTAAAAGTATGTGGATAGGTAATAAAGAATTTTCTATAGGTAATAGAACTTATATTATGGGAATTTTAAATGTTACCCCGGATTCTTTTTCTGATGGAGGCCAGCATAATCAATTGGACAGGGCTCTTTATCATGCTGAGCAGATGATAAAAGAAGGTGCCGATATTATTGATGTGGGAGGAGAATCAACTAGGCCCAATTATACACAGATTTCCGAAGAAGAGGAGATAGCTAGAGTTACACCAATAATTGAAGCCATTAAAGAGAATTGGGATATACCCATATCAATAGATACCTACAAGAGTAAGGTGGCAGGAGCAGCTTGTCAGGCTGGTGCAGATCTGGTCAATGATATCTGGGGATTAAAATATGATGAAGCTATGGCTGGGGTTATTAAAGAGCACAATGCAGCTGTATGCATTATGCATAACAGAAAAACGGATCAATATAAAGAATATTTTAAAGAATTTATGCAGGATATGAAAGAGGCCATTGAAATTGCTAAAAAGGCAGGAATAGCTGATAATAAGATTATGATTGACCCTGGAATTGGTTTTGCTAAAACTTATGAAATGAACTTAAGTACAACCAATAGACTGGAGATAATGAAGAAGTTCGGTTATCCTATATTACTTGGCACATCTAGAAAATCTATGATAGGAAATGCTTTAGACTTGCCTGTTACAGAAAGATTAGAAGGGACAATTGCAACTTCTGTTATTGGAGTTATGAAGGGATGCCATTTCATACGGGTTCATGATGTTAAAGAAAATTTACGGGCAGTTCGAATGACAGAGGCAATATTAAATAGTAGCTTATTTGATTATAATAACATTTAATTAAAGGAAGGTGTACCATGGATTTTATAACCATATCAGATTTAGAAGTATTTGCCTATCATGGTGTACTTAAGGAAGAGAATACATTAGGACAGAAATTTCTTGTTTCTGTAGAGATAAGCACGGATATCAAAGAAGCTGCCAATGATGATGATATAGAAAAATCTATTAATTATGCAGAAGTATGTAAAACCATAGATACTTTTCTAAAAGAGCATACCTATAAACTGATAGAAACCACGGCAGATAGGTTGGCCAGACATCTGATCTTAACCTATGATCGTATAAATAGCATAACACTAGAGCTAAAGAAACCTTGGGCTCCTATACTTATGACTTTAGATACGGTTTCAGTAATTGTAAACCGCCGCTGGCATGATGTATATTTAAGCATTGGATCTAATCTTGGAGATAAGGAGAGGAATCTTAAGGAAGCTATTAGAATGCTGGATGAAGATGAGGAATGTAAGGTTATAATGCAGTCTTCCTTCTTAGCAACAAAGCCTTGGGGCTATACTGAACAAGATGATTTTCTTAATGGGGCCTTGTATATTAGGACATTGAAGACACCAATGGAGTTACTGGCTTTAATTGGGGTGATTGAAAATGCTTTAAAAAGGGAAAGGCATATTCACTGGGGCCCTAGAACAATAGATCTAGATATAATTTTTTATGATAATGAAGTTATACAAACTGATAAACTAATCATTCCCCATGTAGAGATGGCTAATAGGGATTTTGTACTTACTCCCCTAGCGGAGATCGCTCCATGGGTAAAGCATCCAGTACTGGGCAAAACTGTTTATCAACTA